>NZ_BAAJMJ010000009.1:0-123802 GCF_057552415.1 Pseudoalteromonas sp. NH0006-26 | reverse complement strand
GCCAATTGGCGGTTTTTTTTGTTATCTCAAGCTTAACTATTTTGCCAGCGCTAGTTTTACTGCTGCTTCGGCATGTATTTTGGTGGTATCGTAAAGTGGAACCTGTGTATGTTGTGGCTTTACCAACAAAGCGATTTCAGTACAACCTAAAATGATGGCCTGCGCGCCTTGTGCAAATAAGCGCTCTATAATACGTATATAATCAGCTCGCGAATCGTCATCAATAACCCCTTGGCATAACTGCGAATAAATAACCTCGTGCACTCGCTTTCGCTCATTAGGCTCAGGTATTAATACCTCAATGTTATGCTTATCGATTAAACGCTCTTTGTAAAAGTTTTGCTCCATTGTAAATTGCGTTCCCAACAACCCTACTCGCGTAATGTTATCGTGCTTTAGTTGCTCGGCGGTAGCATCGGCGATGTGCAAAATAGGAATGGTAATATTACTAGCAATCTCATCGGCCACTTTATGCATAGTGTTGGTACAAATAAGTAAAAAGTCGGCACCACCAGCCTCTACTGATTTAGCCGCCTCGGTGAGTAACTTAGCTGTTTGTTGCCAATCACCCTGATGCTGCAGCGTTTCAATCTCTGCAAAATCAACACTCACCATACAAATTTTGGCACTATGCAGCCCACCTAATACATTTTTAACACCGTGGTTTAGCGCTTTATAATAGCTGGAGGTTGACTCCCAGCTCATGCCACCAAGCATGCCAATTGTTTTCATAAAATTGCCTTGTTAAAGAGTGGTTAAGAGCAAGCAAAATGCTACACAATTGTTCGATATAACAATAAACTAAAAATAGTTGTAAAGTATTATGAAGCAAACCTTCTGACTCATTATGTTCTATTCTGCCTTACTGTTTTGTTAACTATCGGATGTTAAATTAACGATGAGCTTTTCGAATACGCTATTTAGTGGGAAATAAATTACCAAATAAATAGCGAGGAAAAGTAACAACTCAATATAAAAAGATAAGTTTTTTAGGCTTATTATTGAATCAGTTAAATAGCTGCTAACAAACGATGTAATGAATGCAGATAAAAATATAACGACTAAGTTTGAAGTTTTTTTCTTCATGTAAATCCTTTTAAAAAAGCTGATAGCTTAACCAGTGCCATTATTGTAGTTAGCTCCCCCTTAAAACGGGAGTTTATACATTAATTAATAATTCCACTAAACAAACTATTTGCAAACAAACACGTTCCTAAAGTAGAGAAACGAGCCTAACTTGGCTCGTTTCTCTTTTACTGATAGCTGACAGCTAAAAACTGACCGCTGCGCTTTACTCCGGCTCATACCCCAAGTTGGGCGATAACCACCTTTCGGCTTCTGCGAGCGTCATACTCGTTCGCTTGGCGTAGTCTTCTACCTGATCCTTCTGTACTGCTGCTACGGCGTAGTATTTAGCTTGTGGGTGTGAGAAGTACCAACCTGATACCGCGGCACCTGGCCACATGGCGTATGAGCTGGTGAGCTGCATACCAATGCGTTTTTCGGTATCGAGTAGTTGCCAAATTTTCTTTTTCTCGGTGTGCTCGGGGCACGCTGGGTAACCCGGTGCTGGGCGAATACCTTGGTAATTTTCGCGTATTAGCTCATCGTTACCTAGGTTTTCATCAGGTGCATATCCCCAATACTCTTTACGCACTTGTTCGTGCAGGTATTCAGCAAAGGCTTCGGCGAGCCTATCAGCAACCGCTTTTACCATTATTTTATTGTAGTCGTCTTGCTTGGCATCGAACGCGTCAGCAAGATCGTCTTCTTCTAAGCCACCTGTTACCGCAAACGCACCAAAGTAATCAGGCGTGCCTTTTGGCGCAATGTAATCAGCTAAACAGTAATTAGCAAAGTCGGTTTTTTCGGTTTGTTGGCGTAAATGACATGAGGTAGTTAATAGCTCTTTTCGCGTTTCGTCGGTGTAAATTTCTATATCATCGCCCACACGGTTTGCTGGGAATAAACCAATAACACCTAATGGTTGCAAAGTGCCTAACTTTTCAAGCTCATCGAGCATATCGTTGGCGTCTTTAAACAAGCTTTGTGCTTGTTCGCCCACTACTTCGTCGGTCATTATGCGCGGATATTTACCGGCGATTGACCAGGTCATAAAGTACGGCGTCCAGTCTATGTATTTGCGTAAAGTCGCGATTGATACATTTTTAAACTCAGTCACGCCCAGCTTTTTAGGCACTGGTGGCGTGTAGTTATCCCAATCGAGTTTTGCAGCATTATCGCGGGCGCGCTGTATGGTAACTGGTTTTGAGCGCGGCTTTTTGCGTGCTTGTTGTTCGCGTACTTTGTCGTACTCGGCGCTGGTTTTAGCTAAAAACTCTGCTTTATGCTCTTTTGATAATAAATTAGACACCACACCCACGGCGCGGCTGGCGTTATTTACATACACCACGCCTTTGTCGTACTGCGGCTCTATTTTAACTGCGGTATGCGCTTTTGAGGTGGTTGCCCCACCAATCATGAGTGGTAGCTCAAGGCCACGACGTTTCATTTCTTTGGCAACGTGTACCATTTCATCAAGCGATGGGGTAATTAAGCCCGAAAGGCCTATAATATCGGCTTTTTCGTCAATCGCGGTTTGCAGTATTTTATCTGCTGGCACCATTACGCCAAGGTCGATTACTTCGTAGTTATTACATTGTAGTACTACGCCAACAATGTTTTTACCTATGTCATGCACGTCACCTTTTACGGTAGCCATAACAATTTTACCGTTGGTCGCGCCCTCTTCTTTTTCGGCTTCAATGAATGGGTCAAGGTAGGCCACTGCTCGCTTCATCACACGAGCCGATTTAACCACTTGCGGTAAAAACATTTTACCGGCGCCAAATAAATCTCCTACCACGTTCATGCCATCCATGAGTGGCCCTTCAATGACGTGAATAGGTTTATCGGCGCCGGCGCGGCATTCTTCTGTATCTTCATCTATAAAGGTGGTTATACCTTTTACAAGGGCATGCTCTAGGCGTTTTTCAACCGGCCAAGTGCGCCATTCTAAATCTTCTACCCGCTCAGCTTGTGCCATGCCTGAATATTTAGGCGCAAGTTCAACAAGGCGCTCGCCAGCACCTGGGTCGGTATTAAGAATTACGTCTTCTACGGCTTTGCGAAGTTCCTCGGGGATGTCGTCGTAAACCGCAAGCTGCCCTGCGTTTACTATGCCCATATCCATACCCGCTTTTATAGCATGATATAAAAATACCGAGTGAATCGCTTCACGTACTGGGTTATTACCTCTAAACGAAAACGATACGTTTGACACCCCACCCGATACTTTACAATGGGGTAAATTTTGCTTAATACGGCGGGTGCCTTCAATAAATTCTACGGCGTAGTTGTCGTGCTCTTCTATGCCGGTGGCAACGGCAAATATGTTGGGGTCGAATATAATGTCTTCTGGCGGAAAGCCAATTTCGTCGACCAAAATACGGTAGCTGCGCTCACAAATTTCAAACTTACGATCGGCAGTATCGGCTTGACCTTCGGTATCAAACGCCATTACAACAGCGGCGGCGCCAAAGCGTTTTATAATTTTAGCTTGGCGAATAAACGGCTCTTCACCCTCTTTAAGTGAAATGGAGTTAACAATGGCCTTGCCTTGAATACACTTTAAGCCTGCTTCTATAACTTCCCACTTTGAGGAGTCGACCATTATAGGTACTTTAGAAATATCAGGCTCTGAGGCAATTAAGTTTAAAAACTTAACCATGGCCGCTTTTGAGTCCAGCATGGCTTCGTCCATGTTGATATCAATAACTTGGGCGCCATTTTCTACTTGTTCGCGGGCCACATTAAGGGCGGTTTCGTAGTCTTCTTCCATGATCAAACGTTTAAACATGGCCGAGCCAGTCACGTTAGTACGCTCGCCGACATTGGTAAATACTGCAATTTGTTGGGTCATTGGCGGCTCCTTAATTTAAGTTACAGGCTTCTAGGCCTGACAGACGCATGCGCACTTCAAGCTCTGGTAATTTTCGTGGTGCTGCGCCTTCAAGCCCTTTGGCAAAGGCACGAATGTGCGCAGGCGTAGTGCCGCAGCAACCGCCAACAATATTAATAAAGCCCGATTTACCCCAATCTATGATCTCTTTTGCCATATCGTCTGCTTCTAAGTCGTATTCTCCAAATTCATTGGGTAAGCCCGCGTTAGGATGAACAGAGACAAAGGTTTCGCACACACGTGATAGCTCTTCAACGTATTGGCGCAGTAAATCTGGCCCAAGGGCGCAATTTAAGCCAATTGAAAGCGGCTTAATGTGACGAATAGAGTTATAAAATGCTTCGGTGGTTTGCCCTGAAAGCGTGCGGCCTGAGGCGTCGGTGATAGTGCCTGATATCATCACTGGTAATGTACGCCCTGCTTGTTCAAACGCTTCTTCTACCGCGAATGAGGCGGCTTTTGCATTAAGCGTGTCGAATATGGTTTCGATTAAAATAATATCTACACCGCCCTCCATAAGCGCCAGGGTTGACTCGACATACGCAGTCACTAACTTATCAAAGGTGATATTACGATAGCCGGGGTCGTTTACATCCGGCGATAACGAACACGTTTTAGATGTTGGCCCTAAAACACCCGCTACATAGCGCGGTTTTTCTGGGATTTTAGCGCTAAATTCATCACATACAGCACGGGCTAACTTAGCTGACTCTAAATTAACTTCACGGCTTATACTCGCCATGTCGTAATCTTCCATCGAAATAGTGGTCGAGTTAAAGGTGTTAGTTTCGATAATATCGGCACCGGCGGCTAAAAAACTGCGGTGTATATCAGTAATAATTTCAGGCTTGGTTAGGCTTAATAAATCGTTATTACCTTTAATAAGCACGTGCCAATCTTTAAAACGTTCACCCCGGTAATCTTGCTCTTCAAGCTTATGCGCTTGGATCATGGTTCCCATTGCACCATCTAAAATTAAAATGCGCTGTTTGAGCGCAGTGCTCAGCTGTTCATGCTTATTGTTTTGAGAATTATTCGGCATAGTTGTTAGTCCTTACGTCTTGGCTAACTAAGTTAATATCATAGGGTGTGGTTTGGTAAACGTAATAATTTAACCAGTTTGAAAACAGTAAAAACGCGTGGCTTTGCCATGTTTTAGACGGTTGTTTGCTGGCATCGTCATCAGGAAAATAGTTTTCGGGCTTTGGCGCATCGGGGCTTTTTTGTAAATCGCGCTCATATTCGGCTTTTAAACTGTCGGCATCGTATTCGGGGTGGCCGGTAATAAACACTTGGCTGCCCGATTTATTTTTAAGTAAATACGCCCCTACTCGTTCAGAGCCCGCTAATACCACCAGCTCTTCACAGGCGTTTATTTTATTAATATCTATGTGGCCATAGCGTGAGTGGGGTACTAAAAAGGTATCGTCAAAGCCGCGGGTAAGTGCACCATGGGCAAAGTAGCATTGGTGGGTAAACACCCCGCAGAGTTTATTGTCTTTTAAATCGCGCTTTAAATTATAACGGTGGTATAAGGCCGCGTGGGCAGCCCAGCACGAAAACAAGGTAGAAGTTACATGTTGCTCGGCCCAATCAATAATTACTTTGAGCTCTTCCCAATACGCTACTTCTTCATACTCTAAATGTGCGAGCGGTGCACCGGTAATTAACAGTGCATCGTAGTTGTTGTTTTTTACTTCTGAGAAATAACGATAAAAAGTATCTAAGTGTTGCTCAGAGTTGCTACTACTGCGGTGCGTATCAAGGCGCAATAGCTCAACATTTACTTGCAGCGGAGAGTTAGCCAACAAGCGAATAAACTGTACTTCGGTTTCTACTTTATTAGGCATAAGATTAAGAATAGCCAAACGCATAGGGCGTATTTCTTGGGTTTTTGCACGCGTTTTTGGCATTACAAACACGTTTTCATGACGTAAACGTGCAATAGCTGGCAATTCGTCTTCTACTGTAATTGGCATTCTTAAAGCTCCTGCTCATAAAAACCGAGAGTTAATACGCTCTCATTATGAACAGAATGCCAAAAATATCAACCTCTAGATGTATAGATGTCTAAATGAAATTTATTCACGCGGTTTGTATAAATTGAATATGTACTTTAAAACAGTGGCATTCGTTGACTGTTTCACCTGTGAGCCACTACAATACAGCATTGAAATTTTTATTATTATTTGAAGGCTTCTTCCATGGTTTTACCTGATAAGTTTATATTCTCGATGAGTCGAGTATCTAAGGTTGTGCCACCAAAACGCACTATCTTAAAAGATATTTCGTTGCATTTTTTCCCAGGCGCAAAAATTGGTGTGCTAGGTTTAAATGGTTCTGGTAAATCATCACTACTTCGCATTATGGCGGGTGTTGATGAAGAGTTTGAAGGTGAAGCTCGCCCTCAACCAGGCACTAAAATTGGTTACTTACCGCAAGAGCCTGTTTTAGACGAAAGCAAAACAGTTCGTGAAATTGTTGAAGAAGCTGTAGGTGAAGTAAAACATGCCCTTAACCGCCTTGACGAAGTGTATAACGAATACGCAATGGAAGGTGCTGACTTTGACGCACTGGCTAAAGAGCAAGGTGAATTAGAAGCGGTTATTCAAGCCCACGATGGTCATAATATCGATAACGTATTAGAGCGTGCTGCCGATGCACTTCGTTTACCTGAGTGGGATGCTAAAATTGAGCACCTATCGGGTGGTGAGCGCCGTCGTGTTGCTATTTGTCGTTTGTTACTTGAAAAACCAGACATGCTGATTCTCGATGAACCAACTAACCACTTAGATGCTGAGTCGGTTGCCTGGTTAGAGCGCTTCTTACATGACTACGAAGGCACTGTTGTGGCAGTAACGCATGACCGTTACTTCCTTGATAATGTTGCTGGCTGGATTTTAGAGCTTGACCGTGGTGAAGGTATTCCGTGGGAAGGTAACTACTCGTCTTGGCTTGAGCAAAAAGATGCCCGCTTACAACAAGAGCAAAAATCTGAAAAAGCACGTCAAAAGTCGATTGCACAAGAACTTGAATGGGTGCGCTCAAACCCTAAAGGTCGTCAAGCTAAGTCAAAAGCACGTATGGCGCAGTTTAGCGAACTACAACAGTCTGATTACCAAAAACGTAACGAAACCAACGAATTGTTTATTCCACCTGGCCCACGTTTAGGTGACCAAGTATTAGAAGTAAACAACTTACGTAAAAGCTTTGGCGACCGTGTTTTAATTGATGACTTAAGCTTTAGCATGCCTAAGGGCGCTATTGTGGGTATTATTGGTGCCAATGGTGCAGGTAAATCAACGCTATTCAAAATGTTAAGCGGTGAAGAACAGCCAGATAGCGGTAATATCAGCATTGGTGAAACAGTAGAACTGGCAACCGTTGATCAGTTCCGTGGCAACATGGACGAAAGCAAAACGGTATTCCAAGAAATCTCTGACGGCCAAGATGTACTAAAAATTGGTAACTTTGAGTTCCCAAGCCGTGCTTACGTTAGCCGCTTTAACTTTAAAGGCAACGATCAGCAAAAGTTTGTTAAAGACTTATCTGGTGGTGAGCGCAACCGTTTACATCTAGCTAAGCTGTTAAAAGCAGGCGGCAACGTGGTGCTTCTGGATGAGCCAACCAATGACTTGGATGTTGAAACATTACGTGCCCTTGAGAATGCTATTTTAGAATTCCCTGGTTGTGTAATGTGTATCTCGCATGACCGTTGGTTCCTTGACCGTATTGCTACACACATTTTAGATTACCGCGACGAAGGTCAAATTAACTTCTTTGATGGTAACTACACTGAATACGAAGAGTGGCTTAAAAAGACATTAGGCGCAGAAGCTGCACAACCTAAGCGTATTAAGTATAAAAGAATTGGCTAACAGCCACAGTTAATAAGTTGAAAGCCCTGCATTTAATGTGGGGTTTTTTTATACTTATATTATTTGTACTTTAAGCAAATTGGCGTGTTGGGCATTACCAGCTATGCTTATTATAAATAACAGCTTTATAAGATTATTATGCAAAACCGTCGGCAATTTTCTCGTATTATGTTCTCTACAGCAGCACAATTAGACTTGGCTAGCAGCCAGTATGAATGCACTCTATTAGATATCTCTTTACATGGTGCGCTTATTACTAAAAGTGATGCATTTACTGGGAACAAAAATGACGAAGCAGTACTGCGCTTTACATTGCCGCAAAGCGATATTGAAATAAAAATGCCGGTGGTTATTCGTCATATAGAAGAAAACCATATTGGTCTTAAATGCCATAGTATTGATATAGATAGCATTACTCACCTAAAACGCTTGATTGAGCTAAACCTTGCTGATGAAACATTACTACATAGGGAGCTTGAAACGCTTATTCACCAAACATAAATAGACGCACTGCGTGAAGTTGATTACCATAACCAAAAATAATTAAACGACGCAGATATGAGTTTAAACCCCAATCTACCTTTAGTTTATCATCCTAACTACTCGTTTAGTTTTGATCCCAAGCATCGCTTTGTAATGAGTAAATTTGCTCAGCTACACCAGCATGTTAAAACCCTTGGACTTGCTGGCAGTAATATCATAGAACCACCACATGGTAGTGTAGAAGAGCTAGAAATAGTACATTGTGAAAACTACATTCACGATTTATGGCATAACCGCCTAGATGAAAGAGCCATGCGCCGTATTGGCCTGCCTTGGTCACAAGCACTAATGAACCGCACATTTACCGCTCCGCTGGGAACACTGCAAACCGCACGTTTAGCGCTTAAAAATGGGCTTGCGTGCCATTTAGCGGGCGGCACTCACCATGCCCACAGTGATTTTGGCTCGGGTTTTTGTATGGTGAACGATTTAGCTTTTACTGCACAAACGTTAATTCAAAATCGTGAAGTGACCAACGTACTGATTTTTGATTTAGATGTTCACCAAGGCGATGGCACCGCAGCTATGCTGGCTCATCAACCTTATGCGTTTACCTGTTCAATACACTGCGAGAAAAACTTCCCGTTTAGAAAGTCCCCTAGCGATTTAGATATTGGTTTAGCCAATAATATGCAAGATGCTGAATACTTAGGCATTGTTGACGATACGCTGCAATTTTTATTAAACGAGCTTAACCCAGATCTGGTTTTGTATGATGCTGGCGTTGATATTTGGCAAGAGGATGGCTTAGGTAAACTGGATATTAGTTGGCAAGGGATAGAAAAGCGCGATCACTTAGTACTTAAACGCTGCCTTGCAAATAATACCCCTGTTGCCACTGTAATTGGTGGAGGCTATGACAGAGATCATCAGCGCCTTGCAAAACGCCATGGCATTGTTATAGAACAAGCGGCCAGTTTTTAAATAAAAAATAAATATATAAACTAAGCTATACTTTAAGCTTATAAATTAATTGAGGTTATTATGCGGTTATTCACTTTTATATTATTGTTTATCTGTTTAGTTTTACCGATAAGCGCTCTGGCTGAAGACCCACCTGAGCTTCCGCCATTAGATCCCAAATATGAAGCAGAGCATGCCATGGTACTGGTTAACCATGGTTCAAGTGTCTACGCCATTAATATTCCAAGCTATGAGCTTCCTTATAATATGCACGTTATGTACAAAGTGGATGTATCGGATATTCCGTTTTTAGATCTAGTACGTGATGCTGAGTTAATCACAGTAAAACCAAAGCCGTTTAATATTCAACGCTTAATGCGAGGCGAAGAAGTCGCGATTACCGCCGATGTATACCTTGGTGATTACAAGCAAGGGGGTAGCTTAGTTTACAGTGATAAACTGATAGAGCTCAGCGAGCAAATGTTTACGCGTGAGCTAACCGATTTAAATCCAGCCTCAAAATGGCAGCAGTACGATATGGTTACGCTAAAAAACAATAACCGTATTTATATTCATCAAATAACCCAACCGCCCAGCTTTCATCATATTATGTTTGTTGATTTAAATGGCGCCTGCTTACAAAAGTTCCGTACCTCAACCGAAGTGCCTTCTGCTGGTGAACTCAATTATAAGTTTATAAATTGTGGCACATTAAAACCCATGTATTACGATGCAGAAAAATTAAAATAAATCGAAAAAAGGCTCCTCGCAATGCTCAGAGCCTTTGGTTAACTTTGGGAATTAACTCGGTTCATTGATCAGATAAGATCAGTTTAGCGCCACTAATTGTGGCGCAATTGTTTGATAATCTACCGCCATGGCAATGCTCAAAGCGGTAATATTAATAATTGAAAACGCAAACACTTGGCGTGCCCAACGGGTGGTGTCTATGTTGTAGCGATACCCTCTAAGTGCCATGAGTAACCACCAAAAACTGGTAATACAGGCAACGGCCATAAAGGCAGCACCGGTATAACCACTAATTGGCAATAACATCACCACTAAAGCATATACCGCAATATAAAGCACAATATGGCGCTTAGCTTTATTAACACCTTGCGCCACGGGCAATACTGGAATATTAGCGGCTTGGTAATCCTTAAAGCGAAAAATAGCAATCGCATATGAATGCGGCATTTGCCACAAACTAAACATCACCAGCAATATTAATGCGCCCATATCGAACACCCCCGTAACAGCGCAATAGCCAACAACAGGTGGAACTGCGCCCGACAAACTACCAATAAAGGTGCCGTAAACAGAGTTACGTTTCATGTAGAGGCTGTAAACCCCTACATAAATGACATAGCCAAAGGCGGCAAAAAATACCGCCGCTTGAGTGGTAAAGGCGATTAATAAGCCAAAGCCAATTAACCCTAATAACACGCCATGGCTTAAAGCGGCTTTTGCAGACATTTCGCCCGTTACAGTCACACGTGAGCGAGTACGCGCCATGGCAACATCAATGTCTCTATCAATAACATTGTTTATGGCACATCCCGATGCAACAACAAGCGATAAACCAACCAAGGTAACCAACATTAACCATGGGTCTATATCACCGCGGGCGGCGAGTAAAAAACCACCGGCAACGCTGATCAAATTCCCCATAATAATACCTGGCTTAGTAACAGCTAAATAACGACGAAACATCTGAAACCTCTAGTACATCATCATTGCGTTTGATTCATAAATGATCCAAACAGACAGTCCAACCACCATGACGATGATCAACGCGCTAAACAAGAAGGTAAAGGTATTTGCTTTACCTTCATCAGTGGTGAAATTAAGGTGTAAAAAGTATTTTAAATGCACCCAAATTTGCACGATTGCTAAAGTAACGATACTCCAGAGTGTGGTGACCTTTGAAAAGTCGCCCTCCATCACCATCCAAAATGGAATGGCCGTTAAAATCACTGATAAGACAAAGCCAATCAGGTATGTTTTAACACTACCATGTGATTGATCATGATGTTGGCTTTGCATTTGCTCTAAAGCATGTGTTTCGCTATGGCTCATTACATTGCCCCCATTAAATAAACAACGGTAAATACACAAATCCACACAATATCTAAAAAGTGCCAAAATAAGCTTAAGCAACTTAAGCGCGTGACGGTTTGTTTACCTAAACCTCGCTTAATCACCTCAATCATCATTATGCTCATCCAGATAAGGCCTGCAGTTACATGTAAACCATGCAAGCCCACTAATGAGAAAAACGATGTTAAAAAAGCACTTTGCTGTGGGCCATTGCCATGAACAATTAAATGATGAAACTCATAAATTTCCATACCAATAAACACCGCGCCTAAACAAAAAGTGACCGCGAGCCAACCAAGCGTCAGCGCCTTTTTTTGCCCTTGAGCGGCAATCATGGCAAAACCAAAAGTAATACTACTTATAAGTAGCGCCGCAGTTTCAACGGCAACAAAATCAAGCTCAAAAATATCTTTGCCCGATACACCGCCTGCGGTGTTCATATAAAGCACTGCGTAGGTTGCAAAAAATGAGGCAAATAAAAGGCAATCGGTCATTAAATAAAGCCAAAAGCCAAAGATTGTATCGCCTGAGGTATCGTGATGTTCATGCGTATGACTTACGCTATGAGGCTCTAAATTTACATGGCCTTGAGTTGCAGATAACGTACTCATGCGCTTACCTCCTTCGTGTTACTGGCAATATGCGCGCCTTCAATTTGTAATATTTCATCGTTTTGCACGTAGTAATCTACATCACTGGTGTAAGCACGGTTAATAAACAGCGCAATCGCGCCAATAAAACCAAGCCCTGCTAGCCACCAAATATGCCAGATCATGGCAAAACAAAACGCCGTTAAACTCGCAGCAATAAGCACACCCGATGCGGTATTTTTTGGCATATGAATTGGGCTATAGCTAGATTTACCTTGATAAGCTAGGCCTTTTTCTTTCATATCAGTCCATGTATCAATATCATCAACATGCGGGATTTCAGCAAAGTTATAGTATTGCGGTGGTGATGACGTTGACCATTCAAGGGTGTGACCGTTCCAAGGATCGCCAGTGGTATCATCAAGCGCTTCGCGGTTTTTAAAGCTCACATAAAGCTGAATAACTTGGCAAATAATACCGAACATAATAATCACGGCACCCACTGCAGCAATATAAAGCCAGATATTCCAATCAGGATTATTAGAGTGGTTTAAGCGACGCGTCATGCCCAAAAAGCCGAGTACGTACAATGGCATAAAGGCTACGAAGAAACCGATTAACCAACACCAAAATGACGCTTTACCCCAACGCTCATCAAGCTTAAAGCCCATTGCTTTTGGAAACCAAAAAACAAACCCGGCTAAGTAGCCAAATACTGCGCCACCAATGATGGTGTTATGGAAATGAGCGATTAAAAATAAGCTGTTATGCAATACATAATCGGCACCAGGGATTGCCAGTAATACCCCCGTCATACCACCAATACTGAAGGTAACCATAAAACCAAGCGTCCACAGTACGGGAACAGTAATGCGCAAACGGCCACGGTAAATAGTAAACAGCCAACTAAATAACTTAACCCCAGTAGGTACAGCTATGACCATGGTCATCACCCCAAAGAAGGCATTTACATTAGCGCTTGAGCCCATAGTAAAGAAGTGATGTAACCATACAATAAAACCAAGAATAGAAATGGCACCGCTGGCATATACCATCGATTTATAACCAAATAAACGTTTACCAGTGAAGGTCGACACTATTTCAGAGAAGATACCAAAAGCTGGTAATACTAAAATGTATACCTCTGGGTGACCCCATGCCCAAAACAGGTTGATATACATCATGGCGTTACCGCCGGCTTCATTAGTGAAGAAGTGGAAATCTAAATAACGGTCTAGCGTTAGCATGGCCAGCACTGCGGTTAAAATTGGAAATGATGCCGCAATTAAGATATTTGCCCAGGTACATGCCCATGTGAAAATTGGCATTTTCATCAGTGTCATACCAGGGGCACGCATTTTAAATACTGTCACTAGGAAGTTAACAGCGGTTAATAGCGTACCGAGCCCCGATATTTGCAAGGCCCAAATATAATAATCGACCCCCACCCCAGGGCTAAAGGTCAACTCCGACAACGGTGGGTAAGCAACCCAGCCTGTTTTAGCAAACTCACCAAATATCAGCGATAGATTTATTAAAATGGCGCCACTAGCAGTAAACCAAAAACTTAAATTATTTAAAAATGGAAAAGCCACATCGCGAGCACCAATTTGCAGTGGTACAACAATATTCATTAAACCAATCATAAATGGCATCGCCATAAAGATGATCATAATAACGCCATGGGCGGTGAATATTTGGTCGTAATGTTCTGGCGGCAGATAACCTGGCGCGCCACTGGTAGCAAGCGCTAACTGCGCACGCATCATAATGGCATCAGAAAAACCACGAAACAGCATGATTAGCGCTAATAAAATGTACATAACGCCTAAGCGTTTATGATCAACCGAGGTGATCCAGTCGCGCCAAAGCACACCCCATTTTTTATATTTTGTTATTAGCCCAGCTATAATAAGCCCGACTATAGCAATCACCGCCATGGTAACCATGATAATAGGTTCATGAAACGGAATTGCATCTATAGATAATTTACCTAAAAACGACATGATTATTCCTCGCCCTGGCTGTGTGATGATGGCATTGTATGGGTACCCATTGCCTGATGCTCATTACTCATCTGCTGATGTTTACCCATCGAGTGGTGTTTTTTGTTCATATCGCCATGCGCCTGCATGTATTTCATCACTATGGTATGGAATAAACCTTCATCAACCTTGCCATAATAAGCGACGGGATTGTTTTCACTCGCTTTGGCAAGCTCAACATAATTGGCATGAGTAAGGCTATTAGCGTTGGTTTTAACCTGTTCAACCCACTGGTTAAAGTCAGCTTTTGTTGGTGTTGCGATGGCATTAAATTTCATACCAGTAAAACCGGCGCCACTGTAATTAGCCGAAAAGCCTTTAAACGTGCCTGGCTCATTAGCAATTAAATGCAGCTTAGTTTCCATGCCCGCCATTGAGTAAATTTGACTACCTAACTGGGGAATGAAAAACGAGTTCATGGTACTTTCTGAGGTGATTTTGTATTCAACCGGAACATTAGCAGGAAATACCAATTCGTTTACCGTAGCAATACCTTGCTCAGGGTAAATAAATAACCACTTCCAATTAAGTGACACCACTTCAACAGTTAAGTGTTCACCTTTACCCTCTATCGGTTTATAAGGGTCAAGCTCTTGAGTTGACTGCCAGGTGATCACACCTAAAATAACAACAATAACAATAGGAACCGCCCATACAACAGCCTCAATCTTATTAGAGTGAGCCCATTTTGGTGCGTAAATTTCATGGTTTTGTGTGTCTCTGTATTTCCAAGCAAAATATAAAGTCATCACAATAACGGGGATCACAACTAACAACATAAGCACAGTGGCGATGATGATCAGATTTTTCTCATCAATACCTATCTGCCCTTTTGGGTCGAGTACCCCGCCATTACAGCCTGATAAAATCAGCGCCATACTAGCTAAAGCAATATTAAAAAGGTTACGAATTAACAAGGGACTATCCTAAAACCTAAAGAGTTTTTATTAGCTGCCAAAAATATTTAGCAACGATATTTGATAAAAACCCAAGTTAATTAAGATTGAATTACAAATAATGCAGAGCGAATGCAAGCATGAAGTATTGACTACTGGCTTAATAAAAAACACCTAGCAGAACCAACCCAGCTTTTTTAAACACATTAATATAACGCAATAAAAATTAACTTGGGTGAGGTGTGGTTGGCTGAGAGTGTGTAAAAACACTAAGCTACAATGAAAGTAATCGTTATTTACAGCAAGAATAAATAATTAGATACCACAGGTGTAACCTATACCCATAAAAATTAATGGGTAAACAGACAACCTGTAAAGCTAGGTGGAGCACGACAACCATGTGCAGCTTGCACGGGTTGCTGAACTTTAGCCTCGCTAAAAGCAAAGGCTGCTTTACGGAGGATTATTCCAGCACGACGCGCTGGAAACATGTGGAACAATAGCCAACAAAGGCCAATAAGTAACTGACACGATAAGATAGGATGAGCTAAGAATTCGGCAATAGTCAGTAATAATGGCTCTATAAAAAAGCCATCACTGATCAATGCTTCAAGCCTAAAGGCATCCTCAATAGCGCCACTAAGCAACATAACGGCATTAAAAACTAATAATGTTACAGCCACACTCACGCCTCTTTTCGCTTTATTAAAGCGCTCATGCAACACTGACTTACCTAAGGTAAGCAAAGCGCTGGTATGAAACAAAGAAAATGAGTTCAAAAACATTAACCTATTAAAATGACTAATAACAAAATTTGGCATACACCGTGGCAACAAAAACAGGTTGCAGCCGTAAAGCCTTATACAGTGACATGAAATACAGTCTCAACGCATTAGCACTATTTGGCTAAGCTAGTTTTGATCCGCATCAATAGAACTTTCAAAACTTACTGAAAGTTCGGGCATGAGTATAACAAAGAGAGTTTTCTGTTCAAGATAAAAACACGATTATTTTATTGCCTGGTGATTTATTTATGGCGCTATAAATAAAAAACCTCCCGTAGTGAGCTACGAGAGGTTTTTTGTTTAAACAGAAATAAATCTATTTAAAGAATTTGGTTTTCTTTCCATACTTGCTCTTTGGCTAGACGCTTTTTGCGTTTATCACATGGATCATCGCAATCACATGCTTTATCAATACCTACAGAGCCTAAGCCTCCGCAGCTACTCGCCATCGATTTTCTTTGAACTATCATGCCTATCGCCATCGCAGCGACAATTAAAATAAGTAAGCCAAAGGTTAGAAAAAAAAGTGACATTGCTTAGCCCCTATTGTTCAGCAATAAAATGAGCTCAAATAGCGTATTTGAGCTTCGTATATTATATACCCTCATGCTAAGGATATAAACCTAAAGACTATAAATAAGGCTTAAACGCAGGACTTGAATAAGTGACTAAACCATCAGGCGATTTAGCAATTAAATACACTGGTAAATCATGCTGCTGCGCATAACGTTGTGCTTTTTCCATTCCCATAACCGTTAAAGCAGTCGCTAAACCGTCGGCCGTCATAGCGCTAGGGTGTAAAACTGTAACAGAAACTAAGTCATGCTTAATTGGCATCCCTGTCATAGGATCAATAAGGTGAGTATAGGTTTCGCCATCCATAGTATAAAAGATTCGATAATCACCTGAGGTGGCAATACCGTTATTGCCTGGTGCAAGTACACGGTGTACTTTTCGCTCACCTGGGTTTGCATCAGGTTGTTCAATTGCTATTCGCCATGCTTGATTGTCTGGTTTTGTACCAGCAATACGTAACTCCCCGCCAATCTCAACCATGTAATCTGTAATGCCTTTGCTTTGTAATAGCTCAGCCACTTTATCAATACCATATCCTTTTGCTGTAGCTGAAAACGACAACTCTAAATCAGCCATCGTTTTTGCTAAGCCTTGCTCGTTAAGGACCAGCTTATCTATACCAATGTTATTGATCATATTTGCCAGAGCTTCATTTGTTGGGCGCTTTGTTGGTTTTTTATCTGGGCCAAACCCCCATAAATCTATCAACGGCCCCATAGTCACATCTAGGGTCTTAGTTGAATTACCTATACGCATGGATTCACTAATAACTGCCCTGAAGTCATCACTGATTGGCATTACTTCGTTGGCATCTAAACGGTTAAAGGTGTTTATTTCTGACTCTTCGATATAGGTCGACATAGACTGGTTGATATCAACTAAAACCGCATCGATTTCTGCTTGTACTGCTTGAGGGTCAACTTGCTCAGCGTAAAACTTAATGTGGTAAGTTGTACCCATCGTTTTACCTTCTAAGTAGGTTTCCTCTGGGACTGATTTTCCACATCCAGATAATAGTAAAGTCAGCGTGATTATAAATAAGGCGATTATGCCCTGGGGAGTATTTACTTTGTTCATAACAACCCTACTTAATAGGTTAAAAATTAATATAAAAAAGCCTCGTCACATAAAATGCGACGAGGCTGGTATTTTAACTAAATTTAATCAGTTTGGGTATTAGCCACCGAAATCATCTAGTAAGATGTTTTCTTCTTCAACACCTAAGTCTTTAAGCATAGTGATAACAGCCGCATTCATCATTGGAGGACCACACATGTAGAACTCACAATCTTCAGGCGCTTCGTGATCTTTAAGATAGTTCTCAAATAACACGTTATGGATAAAGCCAGTGTAGCCTTCCCAGTTATCTTCTGGTTGCGGATCTGAAAGCGCAGTATGCCAAACGAAGTTTTCGTTTTGCTCAGCTAGGCCGTCAAAATCTTCAACATAGAACATTTCACGTTTAGAACGCGCACCATACCAGAAACTAATTTTACGCTTAGAGTTTAAACGCTTAAGTTGGTCAAAGATATGTGAACGCATTGGTGCCATACCTGCACCACCACCTACGAATACCATTTCAGCGTCTGTGTCTTTAGCGAAGAACTCACCAAATGGACCAGAAATAGTTACTTTATCGCCTTCTTTAAGTGACCAAATGTACGAAGACATTTTACCACATGGTAGGCTTAGGTTTCTTGGCGGCGGCGTAGCGATACGCACGTTAAGCATGATGATGCCTTCTTCTTCTGGATAGTTAGCCATTGAGTAAGCACGAATTGTTTCTTCGTCTACTTTTGACTCCAGATCGAAGAAACCAAAATGGTTCCAATCGCCACGATACTCTTCAGGAATATCGAAATCTGCATATTTAACATGGTGAGCTGGCGCTTCGATCTGGATGTAACCACCCGCACGGAACGGCACTGACTCGCCATCAGGAATTTGTAGCTTAAGTTCTTTAATGAACGTCGCTTTGTTATCGTTAGAGATAACTTCACAATCCCATTTTTTAACACCGAAAATTGACTCTTCAAGTTCAATTTCCATGTCGTTTTTAACATTAACCTGACACGCTAGGCGACAACCTTCACGTGCTTCACCTTTAGAGATGTGGTCAAGTTCAGTTGGCAGAATATCACCGCCGCCTTCTTTGATGTGTACGCGACACTGGCCACAAGAGCCACCGCCACCACATGCAGAAGATACGAAAATACCTGACTCAGATAGTGCACCTAATAGCTTACTACCTGCTGATGTTTTAATGGCTTTGTCTGCATCGCCATTAATGCCGATGATGATATCACCGCTTGCAACTAGCTTAGATTTAGCACCAATGATGATTAAAACTAGTATTACAACGATAGCGATAAAAACACCAACGCCTAAGAAAATATCCATGATTGACCTCGCTATTATTACAGTGAAATACCAGAGAATGACATAAAGCCAAGACCCATCAAGCCAACAGTGATGAAGGTAATACCTAAACCACGTAAACCATCTGGTACGTCTGAATACTTCATTTTCTCACGGATACCTGCAAGTAATGTAATTGCAAGCGCCCAACCCACACCAGCGCCAATACCATAAACAACAGACTCGCCGAAGTTATAGTTACGCTCAACCATGAAGGCTACCGCACCAAAAATTGCACAGTTAACTGTGATTAGTGGTAGGAAAATACCTAATGCGTTGTAAAGCGGTGGGAAGAACTTATCTAATGCCATTTCAAGAATTTGCACTAGTGCTGCAATAACACCAATGAAAGTTAAGAAACGTAAAAAGCTAAGATCTGCTTCTGGGTAACCAAGCCACTCTAGTGAACCCGGTGCTAATACCGCATGGTAAACCAAGTTGTTAACCGGTACTGAAATACCTAATACAACAATAACCGCTACACCTAGGCCAATTGATGTAGTTACTTTTTTAGACACGGCTAAGAAAGTACACATACCTAGGAAGAATGCTAACGCTAAGTTTTCAATAAAAACGGCTTTTACAAATAAACTAATATAATGTTCCACTTATCGCCCCTTACGCTTTAGCTTCTACTTGGTCTTTCTTATAAGTACGAAGTACCCAAATGAATAAACCAATAATGAAGAATGCACTCGGTGGTAAGATCAATAGACCCATAGGTTGGTACCAACCACCATTTTGTACTAATGGAATAATATCAACACCGAACAGTGAACCTTTACCGAATAACTCACGAATAAAGCCAACAGTAAGTAACACTACAGAGTAACCTAAGCCATTACCAATACCATCAAGGAAAGACATTAATGGCGGCGACTTCATTGCATAAGCTTCAGCACGACCCATTACGATACAGTTAGTAATGATTAGACCAACGAATACTGATAACTCTTTTGCCGTAGCGTAAGAGAAAGCTTGTAGTACTTGGTCAACCACGATTACTAATGATGCAATAATCGTCATCTGTACGATGATACGTACTGATGATGGGATATGGTTACGAATAGTCGAGATAAAAAGGCTAGAGAATGCAGTTACCAAGGTCAATGCAATTGACATGATTAATGCATTTTTTAAGCTAGACGTTACCGCTAGCGCAGAACAGATACCAAGTACTTGTAATGCGATTGGGTTGTTAGCGAAAACTGGACCAAATAGGACCGCCTTCATTTCTTTAGTATCAGCCATTAGTTCAATGCTCCTTTACGTACTTTCGCAAGGAAAGGGCCAAAGCCATTTTCGCCAGTCCAAAAATCAACTGCATGGTCAACACCGTTAGACGTTAATGTAGCACCTGAAAGACCATCGATCTTATGCTCATCACCGGCAGCAGTCCCTTTAACGATTTGGATTGGTAACTCTTTACCTTCCCACGTTGCAGTCCACTGTGGGTTTTGAATTTCACCACCTAAACCAGGTGTTTCGTTATGTTTGTAGAAAATAATGTCTTTAATAGTTTCACCATCGCTTTCAAGCGAGATAAAACCGTACATTAAACCCCATAAACCATAACCCTGAATAGGAAGGATGATTGCATCAGTAGAGCCATCGTCTTTTTTAGAGATATAAACAGGCGCACGCTTGGTAATACGTTGAATACCGGCGATGTCTTTAATACCATTCTCTTTTAAAGGATAGCCTTCTTTGGCATCATACTTTGTTTTTTCAAAGTCAAAATCTTCTACCGGTTTAGCAAACTCACCACTTTGCATATCAACAAAGCGAGTTTCGATTTTAGCATCAAACGTTTCGGCAACGTTATCAACTTTGCCAATACCAGCAGCAGCTAAGATATTGCTTTGAATATCTTTTGCTTTATTTGCTTTTTGCAGAGGGCGTAGTTGTACAGACGTTAGCGATACAATAACTGCACACACTAAACATAATGAGACAACAACAGCTAGCGTTTTGCCAATTGATTCGTTATTACTAGACATTACGTGCCAACCTCCGCTTGATATTAGCTTGCACTACAAAGTGATCGAATAAAGGTGCAAACAAGTTAGCAAATAAGATTGCTAGCATGATGCCCTCTGGGTATGCAGGGTTAACAACACGGATCATGATAACCATAAAGCCAATAAGCGCACCGTATGCTAATTTACCTTTATCAGTAAATGCAGCAGATACAGGGTCAGTTGCCATAAAGAACATACCGAATGCAAAACCACCTAATACCATATGCCAGTACCAAGGCATAGCAAACATAGCATTAGTTTCAGAACCAATAGTATTTAGTATTGATGAGGTTACTACCATACCTAGGAATACACCTAGCACGATACGCCAAGACGCGATGCGCACGTAAATTAGGAATAAACCACCAATAAGTACAGCTAGTGTAGACGTTTCGCCCATAGAACCTTGAATGAATCCGTAAAACGCATTCCACCAAAGCTCAATATCAGTCGCGTAATTTAACGTACCAGCAAACGCTTGACCAAGCATAGTCGCGCCAGAGAATGAATCTACGGCAGTCCATACTGTGTCACCTGAAATTTGTGCAGGGTATGCGAAGAATAAAAACGCACGACCAGCAAGCGCAGGGTTTAAGAAGTTACGGCCTGTACCACCAAATATTTCTTTTGCGATAACTACACCAAAAGTAATACCTAGCGCAACTTGCCATAAAGGAATCGTTGCAGGCAGAATTAATGCAAACAATACAGAAGTTACGAAGAAACCTTCATTAACTTCATGCTTACGCACAGAAGCAAATAACACTTCCCAGAAACCACCAACAATAAAGGTAGTTGCATATATAGGTAGGAAGAAACAGGCTCCGTAGAACATTTTCGCACCCCAGCCTGCATCAACGGTTAATTCACCGCCAAGTAACTGGAATAAACCTACTTGCCAAATATTCGCTAGCTCAAAGCCATTACCAAGTGCAATTGCCGCTTGATGACCAATGTTGAACATACCAAAGAACATGGCAGGGAACGTCGCCATCCACACTAAAATCATCATGCGTTTTAGGTCGATGTTATCACGAACGTGAGTTGAACCTTTATTTACATAACCTGGCGTGTAAAAAATAGTCGCAGCAGCTTCATACAGCGCGTACCATTTTTCATGCTTACCACCTGGTTCAAAATGTGGTTCGATATCTTCTAAGAAAGTTTTTAAGCCCATTTTAGCCTTCCTTCTCGATCGTAGTTAAGCAATCGCGTAGGGCTGCGCCGTACTCGTATTTGCCAGGACAAACGAAGGTGCATAACGCTAAATCTTCTTCATCTAATTCAAGCGCACCTAATGAAATTGCACTGTCTAAATCACGAGACAATAAGTCACGTAATAAAAGCGTTGGCAAAATATCAAGTGGCATAACACGCTCATAGCTTCCAAGTGGAACCATGGCACGTTTTGAACCGCCTGTAGACGTTGTCATTTTAAATAAACGACTCGGTGTAAGGTGAGACAAGAATGTACGCGTTACAGAGAATTTATCACTACCTGGTGCAATCCAGCCAAACAACTCTTTTTCGCGACCTTCAAGTAATACAGATACTTGAACGTGGTAACGACCTAAGAATGCATGAACACCAGACGACGTAGCACCTGCAAGTACAGAACCAGAAATAACACGGTTATCACCGTCTTCTAATTCACCTGCAACTAAGTCATCTAGAGAAGCACCTAATTGTGTTTTCACTAAACGAGGATTCTTAACACGCGGACCTGCAAGCGAGATTACACGGTCTGTGTAAATTTCACCAGTAAGGAAAAGATGACCATACGCAATAACGTCTTGGTAACCGATATGCCAAACTTGCTTACTAGCAGATACTGGGTCAAGGTGATGGATATGAGTGCCAACAAGGCCAGCTGGGTGCACACCACCAAACTCATGTACTTCTACTTGAGCGATAGGTGAACTAGGAACTTGGCTGCCTGCTTGCTTACAAACAAATACTTTGCCATCGGTTAAACGTGACACAACAGCCAAACCTGCTTCAAACGCTTTCGCATTTTCAGCAATAATTACTGCAGGATCTGCAGCAAGTGGATTGGTATCGATAGCTGTCACGAAAATAGAGCTAGGATTTGCATCCAACGCCGCTATTTTACTAAATGGGCGAGCACGAAGTGCTGTCCATTGACCCGATTGAACTAGTACTTCTTTAGCTTTTTCACGGTCTAAGCTGTTAAGCTCAGTTTCCGAGAAAGAACCAAAGGTGATTTGCTCACTGCCGTTTACTTCAATAACAACAGATTGCAGAACACGTTTAGCACCGCGATTAATTTCTTTTACTGTACCAGAAGCTGGTGCAGTAAATAATACGCCTGGGTTCTTTTTATCTTCAAAAAGTACCTGGCCTTTTTTGACTTGGTCATCCACACGAACATGCATGGTTGGACGCATACCGATAAACTCTTCACCTAGCACAGCTACACGTTTGACGGCAGAACCATCATGAATAACTTGCTGAGGTGCGCCCTCTAAGGGTAAATCCAGACCTTTTTTTATATTGATCATACGCACTTGCACTACATTAACGGAAAGAAACTGAAAAATCGTACCAACCACGCCGCTATTTGTATTATTGCAAGCTATAAAATGACTCGCTATAGATACCAAACAAGCAGCGCAGTAAAACTCCTCACATATTGCTTTGATTTTAACATTATTGTGACTGACTATGCGAGTGTATTTATGAAAATTATACGAGAGAAACGTTTATTTAGTTTTGTAATTCATAATTAATAAAATACAAGCTAGACCAAAGTGGTAAATAAACCATCAATTAACAAATATTTTTTCAAATCAAAGCTAAAAAACAAAAAAGTCGCACAAGGCGACTTTTAATATAACAACTTGTTCATGGCAATATTTAGTCAATCATATTTGCAATTGGCGCAACAGGGTTTACGTCTTGCTCATAATCAACAGCATCAATACCAAAACCAAACAGGCGTAAAAACTCATTATGGTAGCCAACGTAATCTGTAAGCTCATCAATTGAACTTGTGTCTACACTGTCCCAAATGGTTTGAACGCGAGACTGCACATCATCTTCCAATTCTTTGTAGTTTTGGAATAAATGCCCACCCTCATCAAAACGTGGTGAATCACCGTATAGGTTTTCACTAAATAGTGCATGAATTTGCTCAATAGTGCCCTCGTAAGTGCCATCAGCCTTCATTACTTTAAATAATGCAGAAATGTAAAGCGGCATAATTGGAATTGCAGAGCTTGCTTGAGTAACTACCGCATTAAGTGAAGAAACATAAGCTTCACCGTTTAAATCTTGGGTAGCGGCTTTAATAGCTGCAGTGGCACGGTCTAAATCTTCTTTCGCTTTACCTATGGTTGCATGCCCATATATTGGCCAAGTTAGTTCTTTACCAATGTATGTGTAAGCCGTTGTTTTAAAGTTTTCTGCTAATACATCAGCGTCTTTAAGGGCGTCAATCCACATTTCCCAGTCTTCGCCACCCATTACTTTAATGGTGTTGTCGATATCGTCTTGGTTTGCTGCTTCAACAGTTACTTCATCAATTTCACGCTTTGACGTATTTAAGTTTTTAGTCGTTACCGCATTACCAATTGGCTTAAGTGTTGAAGAAAATACTTCCCCTGTATTTGGATCAGTACGACGAGGTGATGCTAAGCTGTAAATAATACAGTCAACTTTACCTAATTCAGCTTTAATGGTGTCGATTGTTTTTTGTTTGATTTCGTTAGAAAACGCATCACCATTAATATTTTTAGACCATAAGCCTTCAGCTTCAGCGGCTGCTTGAAATGCCGCCGTGTTGTACCAACCCGCAGAGCCTGTTTTACGTTCAGTGCCTTCTTTTTCAAAGAACACACCCAATGTTTTAGCGCCACCACCAAATGCAGCGGTAATGCGAGATGCAAGGCCATAACCTGTAGACGCACCAATAACTAATACATTTTTAGGCGCATTTTTTAATGCTCCTTGCTGCTTAACATAATTAATTTGTTCTTGAACATGCTCTGCACAGCCAACTGGGTGTGCATTGGTGCAGATAAATCCGCGAATTTTAGGCTTAATGACCATTGATCATCCTATATCTTTTACAATAAAAATTAGCGCTAGTTTAAAGGCTAAAACAAAAAAAACTGATCTGATCAGTTACGCACTGCTCAAACCACCTTCTAGCTACCTGTTAACCAATTTTTGAGCCACCCATACAATTAGGCGATTGCGGTGCCTCTCCGTCGTGCTCGGTAAACTCTTCAGGAGTGTATGTGTGCATAGCAAGCGCATGAATATGATTTGCTAACTCATCTTTTAAAATTTCATTAATTTCACGATGACGCTGCAATAGTCGCTTACCAGCGAATTCTTCACTGACTACAATCACTTTAAAGTGAGATTCAGTCCCCGCACTGTGCATATGGCTTTCGTTAATAACATTTAAATGCTTACACGCAATAGCATTTGCTAGCTTGTCACGTATTTGTTGTTGCATTGACATAAAAACCACCCTCAAAATTCAGTTATATAGTTACTATAACAACTGCGGCTACACCATGGCTAATGCTATTTAATTAATATAGCGGAACGTTAAACTTATTCGAGGATGCTTTAGCCTAGTTTGTTTTGGTAGCGCATGTTGGTAATTTTGTTGGCTCTGTCCGCTCATTATTAAACAACTACCACTTTGTAATTTGATGTTAGTAATGCTGTTGCTTACTTTGTGTTTAAGTTTAAATAACCGTTCTGCACCAAGCGACACACACGCTATGGTAGGCTCAGGCCCTAGCTCAGCCTCGTCATCGCTATGCCAACCCATACAATCGTGGCCATCCCGATAATAATTAACCAAAATTGAGTTAAATGGTTGCTGTAGGTGATTTTCTAAACGTGTTCGCATGGCAAGTAATACGTCTGGCCAAGGCTCTAAGTCGAGTTTATGCCCAGAATAACCGTACTCAAGATTTTCTTCGCTGATAAAACATTGTAGCCTAGGTATTGGCCCCGTTTTACCAAACACTGTAATGTTTGGCTGTTGCCAATTTAGGTTTTGCTGCAAATAATAAAATAAATCGAGGCTTTTTTGTGCGCTAAGTACCTTACTTTGATAAGAAAAGCCATTTGGTAACAGTTGGGGGTTGGCGTTTGGCGGTTGCATGTTAGAATTTACCTATCATTTGATTACCGATCATTAAACTATTATGACTACGCAAGCTACGCTCGGCGATAACACTTTTACTCTTGAACGCTTTCCTTTGGATCAAAAAAACCGCAGCTTACAAGCGTGGGATTCAGCAGACGAATACCTTATTGACTATGTCAATGAACACTACCCTGATTGTCGCTCGTTACTGATCTTAAACGACAGCTTTGGTGCACTTAGCTGTTACTTTAGCAAACAACAATTAACAGTTTGTTCAGTAAACGACTCATATATTAGCCATCAGGCGGCTGCTTATAACTTGGCGGAAAACAAAATCGCAACGACGGCGTTTAGCCAGCTTGATAGTTTATCGGCTTTACCTGAGCAAGTAGACCTAGTGTTAGTAAAAGTACCACGCACGTTGGCTTTTTTACAGTATCAGTTATCTGAACTAAGCGAAGTGCTCGCGCCAGGTACACCGGTTATTGGCGCAGCAAAAACTAAAGACGTGCATAACTCTACTATAAAAGCATTTGAAGATTTTATTGGTGAGACGAAAACAAGCCTCGCGGTAAAAAAATCACGTTTAATTATTAGCCAAGCCGCTGGCGGTTATAAAGGCGCAGATTTCCCAGTAAGCTGGCCGCTCGAAGGCACTGATTTTACAATAAGTAATCATGCTAATGTGTTTTCACGTGATTCACTTGATATTGGCGCGCGTTTCTTTTTTAATTATTTACCGCAAACAAATAAAGCCAAAAATATTATTGATTTAGGCTGTGGTAATGGCGTGGTTGGTTTAATGACATTAGCGCGCTGTCCTAATGCTCATGTTAGCTTTGTTGATGAGTCGTATATGGCGGTTGAATCAGCTCGACTCAACATTGAATTAAACATGGAAGACAAGTTTGAACAATGCACCTTTATAGAGAATGATTGTTTAACTGACTTTGAACGTGAAAGCGCTGATATTGTATTGTGCAACCCGCCCTTTCACCAAGCACAAGCGGTTACCGACCACATCGCGTGGCAAATGTTCAAGCAAGCAAAAGACACATTAAAAGAAGGTGGCGAGCTGCGTATTATTGGTAATCGTCATTTAGATTACCACGACAAACTAAACCGTATGTTTGGTAACTGTACTTTATTGGGCTCTAATAAAAAGTTTGTGGTACTTAGTGCAACTAAAAATAGTGGAACGTTATAAATGAAACTCAGAAAGACATTATTGAGCTGTTGTACATTGGTGGTTTTTTCGGGATGTGCGAGCCAGCCTAACCAACTTATTCTTAACCCTGTTTATAAAAGTGGGCAAATAAGCTCAATAAATAGTAGCTTAAATACCAGTGTAATTGATTTGCGTGGTGACAGTGCAACCTTAAAGCTTATTGAATCAAGCAAAACCAAAACCATTGCCAGCACGGGCATTACTGAATCGGTTAAAAGTGCACTAGACAGTGCGCTTAGTCGCAATGGCGCCAGCATTTCTAATTTAGCGCAATTGCGTTTTGAGTTAGATATTCACGCACTGCAAGCCGTTGTTACAGAAACGCTAATGAGCCATACCAGTGAAGCTAAGATTGAATTTGAAGTACGGGTGATTCGCCCAACCAGTAATTTTAGTAAGCGCTACAGCGGTAATGCTAATTTATCTGGACCACTTGGTCATGATAGGGCAAAAGTTGAAGGTCAGCTCAATAAGTTGACTGAGCAGTTAATTACCCGCATTGTATCTGATCCTGAATTAATTGCATTTTTAGAAGGTTAATAATGAAGCAACTTTTTTTAATCTGCGTGAGCTTATTTTTTAGCGTCAGTAGTTTAGCGGCTCAAGAAGGCCGTTTTGTACAAAAAGATAATATTTTTCCTCGGGTAGAAATTGTGACATCGCTGGGCAGTATTGTGGTTGAGCTAGACCGTTCAAGAGCCCCTATTACGGCCAATAACTTTTTGACTTATGTGTCTGATAAAAGCTATCAAGGTAGTGTATTTCACCGTGTAGAGCGCGATGTAGAAAATGATCGTGACTTTGTAATTCAAGGGGGGGGCTATGATACGGATTACGATGGCCTGCATGAAAACGACCCTATTTTTAATGAAAGCGGTAACGGCTTAACTAATGATATGTATAGTATTGCTATGGCTTATCAAGACCGTGAACCACATTCAGGAACGCGTCAGTTCTTTTTTAACATGGATGACAATGACCACTTAAATCCTGGGCGTGACTGGGGATTTGCAGTGTTTGGCAGTGTCATGGAAGGTTATGAGACGCTCGATAAAATCATGGCTGTAAAAACGGGTTTTAATGACAAAATTGGCTACAACTTTGTCCCTGAAAAACCGGTTGTTATATTAAATATCAAAGTGCTTGAGCAAGTTCCTTTATAACTTTTTATCAGAGCAGCCTTGGCTGCTCTTTTTATGAGCCAATGAGCCCCTATGAATAGCACACTTTCTGTTCGCGAATACTTTTCTTACTTTAAAGATAAACGTTTAATTAATGTTTTTATATTTGGAATGAGCAGTGGCTTTCCGTGGGTGTTAATTGGCTCGGTAATGTCGGCTTGGCTTAAAGATGAAGGGTTGAGCCGCAGCATGATTGGCCTATTTGGTATTGTGTTTGGTGCCTACAGTATCAATTTTTTATGGTCGCCTTTGATAGACCGCACTAAACTGCCCTTTTTGTACAACTGGCTTGGTCAGCGCCGTAGTTGGATCTTGTTTTGCCAAAGCTTTATTTTACTTGGCACGTTGCTACTCGCAGGGCTAGATTTAAAGGCAAACCTAGCGATTGCCGCCGCACTGTGTTTGCTGATCGCCATAGCTTCTGCAACGCAAGATATTGCTATAGATGCCTTTCGAATAGACACCCTTAGTGAAAATGAGTCTCACAAAGCCACCGCGGCAGCAGCAATGGCCACCTCTGGTTGGTGGACAGGTTATGCTTTATTAGGGGCTGTACCCTTTTACATGGCGGATATGCCAAATATTGACTGGCCACAGGTCTATTATTTTTTATCTGCGATTATGCTGTTATTAATTAGCTGTGTATTTTGGGCAAAAGAGCCGCAATCAAATCGCGAAGCCGTTCATGCCGAGCTAGAACGTGTTTACCTTGAAAAGCTCGCAACGACTAAACAAACACCGCTTACAAAAACGCTCGCATGGCTAGGGGTTACTGTGGTTGACCCATTTAAAACCTTTTTTGCTAAAAATGGGGTTAAAACTGCACTAGCACTGCTGGCGTTTATTTTCTTATTTAAAATTGGTGAAGCATTTTTAGCGCGAATGTCGATTGTATTTTATAAAGAAGTCGGCTTTAGCAATACCCAAATAGCAAATTACTCCAAGCTTGGCACAGGTTTAATTACTATCATATTTGCCTTTTTGGGCAGTATTTTTAACCACAAATATGGCATAGTAAAAGGCTTGTTTATTAGTGGTGTAGCCATGGCAGCATCTAACTTAATGTTCTCTTGGATTGCTTTAGCTGGGCCACAAGAACACTTATATGCAATGGCAATTGTGGTTGATGGTTTTACCCAAGCGTGGTCTTTAGTGGCAATGGTTGCTTTTATATCTATGCTGTGTGATAGAGCATTTAGCGCCACTCATTATGCGCTATTGGCATCCTTAGGGAACTTAGGGCGTACGTTATTATCGAGTTACAGCGGCGTGGTTATTGATGATTGGCTGATGGGAAATTGGTCATTATTCTTTGTTTTAACAGCGCTTATGGTGTTACCTTCATTAGTATTTTTATACCTAATAAGACACAAACTATATGCGCTAGAAAAAAATTATCATAAAAATACCTAATGCTTCCCTGCACTAATGTTGGCTGTAAACGTTAAGCTTAGCTTTGCAATTACAGCCTAAAAGCGTTAATCAGCTTTAATTAAGCTTAATGCTTCATACGGGTCGACTTCTAATGCATTACAATAGCGAACAAACTCAATCACATCTAAGCGACGCTCTTGGTTTTCTATTTTGCCTATAAAAGAATGTGGCGTGCCCAAAATTTGCGCTAAGCTGCGCATTGTGTAGCCTTTTTCATGGCGCTTAGTTTTAAGCCACTTTGTTAACTTTGCATTTTCTTCCGAAGATACGGTTTTACCCATCATATACAACTCCTACTCGTTGTTTAACTGTACATATTGCCAAGTGCTCATCGTCGTCAACACCATAAACTCACTGCCACTGACTTAAGCGCAGTGTAAACGCTTACAATTCAACCAACAAAAAACTCTCAAATATGTACTAACTCTTTATTATTGTGAAAAATGAAACCTTGCCCGTTTCATTCTTGGATACATTATATACCATTCACCGTTGATCTGAATGATTAATTAGTAATTCTGCGATTAAAGTTTAACAACAAATATTTACCAAGTCTGAATAAGGTTAAATATTTTTATAACTTTTTTGTTTCATTTAAAAATAAGCTGTTTATTATTAGGGTTTATTGTCCCTAGCTAATAGAGATTAAATCATGTTTAGACTACTCTTTTTACTGCCTATTATTTTATGCTTGGGGTGGTACTTTTTTTTGCGTCATTATGCAATTCCATTAAAGCAGGGTAAAAAAGGCTTTATCTATATTTTAGCCTTCTCAGCGTTTGTACTTGGTTTTTTTGTGTTGATGATGCAAGTAACAGAATACAGCCCAACTGAGTTATAATTACTACAGACATAAAAAAACCGCTGATTAAGCGGTTTTTTTGAATAACGATATTTTTATACGCTAAAACTAGCGCCACAGCCACATGTCGTGGTGGCATTAGGATTAGAGACAAAAAAGCGTGCCCCTTCTAATCCTTCGGTGTAGTCAACTTCACCATCAACTAAATACTGGATACTCATAGGGTCAATGACTAAGGTAACCCCGTTTTTAACAATTTCTAAATCGCCCGGGTTTGCTTTTTCATCAAAAGTAAAACCGTATTGAAAACCTGAACACCCACCGCCTGTAACATAAACACGCAGTTTTAGATCTGGGTTTTCTTCTTCGTCGATTAACTGTTTAACACGCACAGCAGCTGCGTCGCTAAACTTAATGGGTAATTCTTCAGACATCTTATAACCCTCAATACCTTAATGCTAATACACAAGATTATCTAATACCTGAGTGTTTTAATCAAGTATAGTCCAGTTTTATAAATCAGCCCCGCCAATGTGATGGCTTAACTATTTATTCATTAAATCCTTTGCGCCAAAATAAGCCCTTTATTTTAAGTGAGCCCGCATTAAATTTATTTATCCTTGTCTTAAACAACTTTCTTATTAAAAGTATTTTTTGACTAACCGTTTATTATTGAGCTGTATTTTTATCTAATAGTACATAATTTTAATGAGTAGTATGTAGATGAAGGAATATTAGATTGATTGCCCACTTTAAACTTCATTTTGTAACTTCCAATATGGATAAAGCACCTGTTATGGCAGCCCACTACGGTGTATTGCTTGTCGCTCTGTTTGTTTTAATGGCTTTTTATAGCTACCTATATTTATTTTTTAATCTCTTTGCGTATTAGTCACTCACATCTAAAAGATGAACGCTTATTTTGGATTATATTATCTGCGTGCTTTTTAGGCATGGGAATTTAGACAATACATTTTATCGGAATGCTCGCTTACAAACGGCCATTTTGTGTAAATTACAATGTCACTGTGACGTTGTTCTCTATTTTAGCCATTATTTTTTATGGGTTTATTCTGTTCTTGACCTATAGTATATCGCATAAACAATAAGAGCTTTCTGTGGATGCGTAACTTATTAATCACTGTGTGTTTCATTTTTTTATTTAGTCACACAATCGCTTATGCTGATGAAAATAAAAAGAATTCAACCTGGAAAATCACCTCGTTTGAATGGCCTCCTTATGCAAGTGCCCATATTAAAAATGGAGGGACTGCGATTAATGAACTACGAACATTGTTAAGCACTCAAGGCATTGCTTTAGAGGTTGAATATTTACCTTGGAAAGAAGCACAACTTAAGGCCACTTTAAACGAATATGTAGGTTATTACCCCTCATGGCTTTCTGGAGTTGGAAGCGGATTTATGCCCTCTGGGATCATTACTCGCTCGCAACTTGCATTATTATCAGCGCAAGATACGCGTCAAGATTACACCCATCAAGAGCAACTTTTTAGTGGTAATCGTATCGGCATTGTCAGTTCATATACCTATCCAGAAGCCATAGAACGCCTTATCGCAAGCTATTCAGACAATATAGTACGAGCTAATTCAGAACAAGATTTATTAACGATGCTAGTAAATCACTCGCTTGATTTAGTCCTTAGCGATCCTAAGATATTTAGTCACTATGCGGATAAACTCAAAACCCCTCCTCCTAAAACATTAATTCAATTCCCTAATGCTCCCTTTGTGATCGCCATGCGAGATCAGGAAGATAACCAACCCCGAGTTAAGCTACTTGAGCAACTATTAACCCAAATCAATGACTCAAAAGTTGAATACATAAAACCCAGAAAATTACTGTTGACGAAAATTAATATCCCTTTAGCAGAGCCTTATAGTCAGTTTATTGCACAAGTGTATGGTGAATTGGGCATTAGCACTGAAATTCGCCCTATCCTAGCAAAACGAGGGTTAATATTATTGGATGCAGGAATTATAGATGCCGATGTTGCCAGAGCGGCACAAAATATGTCTCAATATAAAAACATTATTCTTGTTGAACCTAGTTTAGGGAACATCGATATTGTCTTGCTGTGTCAAAAGCAGCTCAGTTGCAACAGAGATATTTTAAGTGATGACACAATAAATATTACCTCTGCACTTGGTAATATTGAATTACTCACTGAATTCAACATTCGAGCCAACATAACCACTAACGAAAATATTGATAACTCTCTTTTAATGCTAAAGAAAGGTCGGCTCGATTATTTACTGTACCCTTCTCGGCCTTCTGAACGCGCTAGACTATTGAAAGACTTTCATCTCATCGAATTAAGACAAATAGCCATAAATACAGTGATAAATAAGAAGCATGCCCTCCTTGTACCTGAGCTATCAAAGGCTATCAAAAATAGACTCCCTGCACTTCAACAACGCCTTGATGCTGCTGCAAACAGATAGTTTGCAAGAAAAGTTATCAATAAGTGCGCTATTTTTCAAAATCACAACGACTTAGCGTTATTCATTTGATAAACTTGACGCCTAAAAATGCTACGGGGAAATAAAGCATGTGGCTTGAGCGACTGAGACGTCGATTAGCAAAACCAAAAACATCCGTACAATTATGCTTATTAGGCGTAAGTGCCGGATTAATTGCTGCATTTTTTATTATACTGTTCCGCTTAACCATTTTATTTTTTCAAAGCTTATTTCTAGAAACCCCTGACGATTTTACCACTCTACCCACTTTAGAACGGGTATTAATGCCCTTAGTCGCAGCGTTATTAATAGCTACATTTGCGGCTTTTACTGGCTTTAAACATTACCGTTTAGGTATTCCTTTTGTAATACACAGAATTAAGCGCCATTACGGGCAAATGCCACTATATAACACGGTTAATCAGTTTGTTGGTGGTGCGCTGGCACTGATCAGTGGTTTTTCTGTTGGCCGGGAAGGCCCATCAGTTCACATGGGAGCAGCAGGGGCAAGCATATTAGCGAATAAATTACACTTACCTCACAACGCTATGCGTACCCTCAGTGGTTGTGGCGTTGCCGCGGGAATTGCTGCGTCGTTCAATACGCCTCTTGCTGCGGTTATTTTTGTAATGGAAGTGGTGCTCAGGGAATACAAAGTACATATTTTTGTGCCGATAATGCTCGCAGCTGTTACCGGCGCATTAGCCACTCAGTTTGTATTTGGTGAGGGCTCAGAACTTGCGTTGATTAGCATTGCCCCCTTAAGTGGTTGGCATTACCCCTATTTGATTTTGTGTGGCATGGGGCTGGGCGCGGTGGCTTATGCTTTTAACCAAAACTTAATGCTGATCATTAAAACCTTTAAACCATTAAGTATGTTTCCACGTTTAATAATTGCAGGGTGCATTGCCAGTTTAATTGCTTACGCAGTTCCACAAGCAATGGGCTCGGGTATGAGTGCGATAACTATTGCGGTAGAGTCACCTGAAAATATTCAACTACTCACCACTATTTTAATTGCCAAGTTATTAGCCACTTTGTTTGCTATTGGCTTAGGTATCCCTGGTGGGTTAATTGGTCCCGTTATTGGGCTTGGCGTTTTAACCGGCACTTTAATGGCATTTTTTGCCCAGTTTATTAGTCCAGGGACTGACATAGCAGGCACTTATGGCGTGCTTGGCATGGCAGGCTTACTGGCGGCAACGTTGCACTCCCCCTTAGCAGCACTGACCACCGTGATGGAGCTGACCTCTTCACCGGAAATTATTGTACCGGCGATGATCGTCATTACCACCGCCTACGTTACAGCTTTGCAGGTATTTGGTAACCGCTCTATATTTTTACAGCAATTAGACTTTCAGGGATTACCTTACCATGTATCTCCCGCCACTGAAGCCCTACAAAAAGTAGGGGTGATGGATGATATGGATGAAGACTTTAAACTGCTCTACTCCGATGATAAAGAGCAAATAAAAAACAGCCTAGATGCCATGGACAGCCAAACACCGTTAATTGTGTTTGACGAAGAAAATGGTTATCGCCTAGCTGAATATGACTTAAGTTTAATGTCTGATCAGGCGGTCAATATAAAATACATTAGCTTACAAGGTATTAGCAGCCAAGCCACCCTTGCAGATGCATTTGAAATTTTAAATGATAAACGCAGTGGCGCGCTTTATGTGTATAACTTGCTAGATAATCAACAAATTATGGGATTACTACGGTGGGATCAAATCCACCATATTCTAACCATACGCAACAGTTTACTTTAACAATAATGAGAACAGTATGAGCGCATTATTAATTTACAAAACCTTGCACGTATTTTTTATGATTGCTTGGTTTGCCGGTATTTTTTACCTACCTCGCCTTTTTGTTTATCACGCTATGAGTGAAGAAAAATCGTGTAACTCAATGCTAAAAGTAATGGAACGTCGGCTACTTTATTTTGTTACTCCCTTTGCTGTGCTTACCGCAGTATTTGGCGTGTTAACCATCTTTGAATACGGCCGCGAATGGTTTCGTTACAGCATGTGGTTGCATTACAAACTAGTGCTGGTAATCATTTTATATATTTATCATGGCTACTGTTTCAAGTTATTAGCTGATTTTAAACACGATAGAAATACTAAAAGCGATCGGTTTTACCGAATTTTCAACGAGCTACCTGTTTTAGCGTTACTCGTAATAGTTGCCTTAGCCATAATTAAGCCAAGCTTTTAAATACAGGATTATAAATTACACTGCCAAGTCGCAAACTAAGTTTGTATAATACGCGCGATTGCGTGCTCCTTTATGGATTATCGCGCCTTTTTGAATAACTAGGAATAACCCCATGTTCAGTTTCCAAGGTGAAAATATACTCTCTGTTAATCAACTCGATCGAGACTGTATTGAACGTATATTTACTGTGGCAAAAAAAATGGAGCCATACGCTAAAAAACAAAAGCGTACCAATGTGCTTGAAGGCGCTATTTTAGCGAACCTGTTTTTTGAACCTAGTACGCGTACTCGTGTTAGTTTTGGCACTGCGTTTAATTTACTCGGTGGACTAGTTCGTGAAACCACCGGTATGCAAAGCTCAGCGCTTGCTAAAGGCGAGTCTCTATATGATACCGCACGTGTTATTTCAGCCTATGCTGATGCGGTTGCAATGCGCCATCCTGACTCAGGCTCTGTAGCTGAATTTGCAACAGGCTGCAGCGTACCAGTAATAAACGGTGGCGATGGCCCCAATGAGCACCCTACTCAAGCACTGCTTGATTTATTAACCATTGAGCGTGAACTTAGCCGCTTCGATCAAAATATTGATGGTATGCATATTGCGCTAGTCGGCGATTTAAAATATGGTCGTACCGTTCACTCGCTATCTAAGCTATTGTGTCATTACAAAGGCATTAAGTTTTCGATGGTTGCCCCTAATGGCTTGCAAATGCCTGACTCGATTTTATCTGCCGTTGAAAATGCAGGACATAAAATTGAGCTGGTTGATAAAATGGAAGGTAACTTAGCAGCCGATATCGTTTATCAAACACGCATTCAAGAAGAGCGTTTTCCGTCGCAAGAAGAAGCCAACAAGTACCGTGGTGGATTTAGAATTAGCCAGTCTATTTACAATAGCCATTGCAAACCTAATTCGGTATTAATGCATCCGCTTCCTCGCGATAGCCGTTTAGAGGCAAACGAACTTGATAACGACTTAAATGCTAACGACAATCTAGCAATATTCCGCCAAGTACAAAATGGCGTACTTATTCGTATGGCGCTGTTTGCTTTAACCCTCGGCGTAGAAAACAAAGTCGAGCAGTATGAAGTAGACGTTCCTTGGTTTAGCCGCAAACGCGATAGCTAAGCTTTTAATTTTAAAGTGATAAAACAATAGGATTTTTCATGACAATTAGCCAAGACTTATTTAAACGAGCTCAAGACTCTATTCCTGGTGGCGTAAATTCACCAGTGCGTGCTTTTAATGGTGTAGGTGGTACTCCGCTGTTTATTACTAAAGCACAGGGCGCGTTTACATTTGATGCTGATGGCAACCGTTACATTGATTATGTGGGCTCTTGGGGCCCAATGATTATGGGCCACAATCACCCTGAAATTAAACAAGCAGTGCATGATGCGGTAGAAAATGGTTTAAGCTACGGAGCGCCTACTGAAGCTGAAATTTTAATGGCTGAAAAAGTTAAAGAGCTAGTACCATCAATCGAAAAAGTACGTATGGTAAGCTCAGGTACCGAAGCAACAATGAGTGCAATTCGCTTAGCCCGTGGCTTTACTGGTCGTGACAAAATATTAAAATTTGAAGGGTGTTACCACGGCCATGCAGATTCACTGCTAGTAAAAGCCGGCTCTGGTGCATTAACTATGGGTGTACCTAACTCTCCGGGCATTCCTGAAGATTTAGCTAAGCATACACTCACGGTATCGTTTAACAATATTGAAGAAGTGAAAGCTATTTTTGCTAAATACGCAGATGAAATCGCGTGTATTATTGTTGAGCCAGTTGCAGGTAACATGAACTGTATCCCACCAGTACCTGGCTTTTTAGAAGGACTGCGTGAAGTCTGTGATCAGTACCAATCTGTGCTTATTTTTGACGAAGTAATGACAGGTTTTCGTGTAGCCCTTGGTGGCGCTCAGGCTTACTACAACATCAAACCAGACTTAACCTGTTTAGGTAAAGTAATTGGTGGTGGCATGCCAGTAGGCGCGTTTGGTGGTAAAACAGAAATTATGGATTACATCGCCCCTGTAGGCCCAGTTTATCAAGCGGGTACACTTTCAGGAAACCCAATTGCGATGGCTGCAGGTTTAAAATCACTTGAGTTACTAAGTGCACCTGGCGTTCACGAAAAATTAGAAGCTATTAGTAAAGCGATTTGTGAAGGCTTTGAAGCTGCAGCTAAGAAAGCAGGCATTGCCTTAACGACTAACTACGCTGGCGGCATGTATGGCTTTTTCTTTACTGATGCAGAAAAAGTAACTACTTACCAACAAGCCACTGAATGTGATTTAGAACGCTTTAAAAAGTTCTTCCACTTAATGCTTGAAGAAGGAGTTTATTTAGCACCATCAGCGTTTGAAGCCGGTTTTGTGTGTGCTGCGCACACAGAGCAAGAAGTTCAAGCAACAATTGAAGCGGCAGAGCGCGCTTTTGCTAAGCTATAACGTTTAGCTCATATGAACGCTTACCCATAAAAAAAGCCCTTTCGGGCTTTTTTTGTTTTTATTCCTTAGCGAATACATTGGGGTCTTGGTTTAAACTCACTGGCTCTGAGTGGTAGTTGAATCACTTTTCCACAGCCTGGTGGTGCTTGCTTACCTGTTTGCTCGTTAACAAATGCCCACCGAATTGAAGGCGGACGCGTATCGGCAATAGCTTGCGGGTTTAGCGGTTTTAAATAACGAATATAGGTTTCAAGCGCCCCTACACTACCAGTCAAACCGGTGCTTTTATTATCGTCACGGCCAAGCCATGCAACCGTCACTGTATTTTGATCAAACCCAGCAAACCAGCTGTCGCGTAATTCGTTACTGGTACCTGTTTTACCTGCGAGCTGAATCGACGGAAAATGTAAATTTAAGCGTTTAGCGGTGCCATCTTTAGTTACCCGCTTCATAGCGTATTTGGTCATATACATGGCATCTTTAGCAAAACGTTGTTCGTTACTCACTTTATGCTTATAAAGTACTTTACCAACCGAGTCGGTTAACGCAGAGATAGACGTCAGCTCTCTATATTCGCCATCTGCAGCAATAGTGGTATAAAGCTGCGCCACTTCAAAGCTCGACATTTCAATAGCCCCTAATAACAACGATGGGTATTCATTAATATAACCTTTAGCTCCTAAGCCCCTGAGCGTGTTAGCGACTTTATCGACCCCAACATCAAGCCCTAAGTTAACTGCCGGAATATTAATACTGTGGCTAAATGCCTTATAAAGTGGCACAGCACCTCGATATTGACGATCAAAGTTTTCAGGCTGCCAAATATTTCCCTCTTCATTAGTGACTTGAACAGGTGAATCATCAAGCAACGTCGCTAAATTATAATGAGGAAGCTGCAGTGCACTTAAATACACTGCCGGTTTAACTAATGAGCCAATATTGCGTTTGGTATCGAGCACGCGGTTAAACCCTGAATAGCGCACATCACGTCCGGATACTAGCGCTGACACACCAGCTTTTTCAACATTAACGGAGATCATCGCCGCTTCTAATTCTTTGGTATTTGGACGTCTTTCCAAGTAAGGTAAACTGGCCTGAATCGATTCTTCCATTGCGGTTTGTTTTTGCAAATCGAAGTAGGTAAATACGCGTACTCCCGCATCTAATACTTCTTGATCAGGTAGCAGTTTTTTCAGTTCGCGATTAACCAACTCTAAGTAACCTGGGTAAGACTTTTGTAAGCTGGCTTTCATTGGCGCAATATCAATGGCGCGCTTTAACGAGGCTCGATACTCTTTGGTGGAAATAAGTTTATTATCGACCATTAAACGTAGCACTAAGTCACGACGCTCCATAGCACGTTCTTTGTAACGTCGTGGATTGTAATATGAAGGGCCTTTGACCATGGCCACCAGCAGGGCAATTTGGTCGTACTCGAGTTCATCAACGGGTTTTGCAAAGTAAAACTCGGCCGCTAATCCCATACCATGCACACCTTGGTTATAAGACTGACCTAGGTAGACTTCGTTTAAATAGGCCTCGAGAATCTGATCTTTTGAGTAACGATAATCAAGAATAAGCGCAATAAAGGCTTCATTGATTTTGCGTACTAACGAACGTTCGCGAGTAAGGTAAATATTTTTAGCTAGCTGTTGGGTGAGTGTGCTGCCCCCTTGTACGGTTCTTCCTGCGCGAATATTGGTATACAAAGCGCGTAAAATAGAAAATACCGATACCCCGTGATGCTCATAAAAATCGCGGTCTTCGACCACTAACAAAGCATTTTTAAGCATGTCTGGAAATTTATCTAATGGCACAAATTCACGGTCTTGTTTTGAGTCATTACCTATACGGGCTATTTGTACGGGCTCTAATCTGGCAGTGTTTAAGCGACGACCAAATTTATCCTTAATACTGGCAACCTTTTCTCCAGAAAAGCGCAGTTCAATTACATGAGCGCTCTCTAAACCATCATAAAATTCAAAATCACGACGAAAAATCTTAATACTATTGGCTGCTTTAATATATTGCCCTGTGCGGCTCAAGCGATTAACTGCCGTGTAATTTAAACGTTTAAGCTCCCATAAAACTTCTTGCTCAGATAAAAACTGCCCAGGGAAAAAGGTCATTGAACGCGCATACACTTGGGCTGGAAGTTGCCATTTATTGCCCTCAAATTGGCGGGTGATTTTTGCATCAAGATAAATAAAATAGAGTGCTACAGCGATGAAAGTCGCCAGACTTAGTTTCCAAAAAATAGAAAACAACGTTTTTAAAAATGGCCGTTTAGCCGAACTTGCGGCTTTTTTTGCAGCACTTTTTCGCGCTGATGTTTTAGATGACTTAGTAGCACGCTTAGTCGAGGATTTACTGGTCGGTGTTTTCTTTTTTTCAGCCATTTAAGTGTAATATATTCCAAAGGTTGATTTAACGCGAAGAGCTTATCACATTACTCTAACACCTGAAAAATTAACCCTTCCTGAAATCAAAAAAGCCCTAACTCAGTAGGGCTTTGATTGAACACACAATACTTTTACTTTTAATTGCTTCTTACTGAAACAAACTCTGGGTAAGCATCAATACCACAATCATGTTGATCCATACCGTTTAGCTCTTCCTCTTCGGTAACACGAATACCCATGGTTTGTTTTAAGACTGCCCAAACAATGAATGAAGCGATAAACACAAAACCAATGATACATAGTAAACCAATTAACTGCGCCACAATGTTAGCCTCTGCATTAGTAACCGGCACTAATACCACACCTAATATGCCACATACACCATGCACAGAGATGGCACCTACAGGGTCGTCAATTTTCACTTTATCAAGTGCCACAATGCTTAGTACAACCAAAGATCCACCTAGTAGGCCATATAAACACGCCATTAATGGTGAAGGTGATAATGGATCTGCAGTAATAACCACTAAGCCTGCAAGTGCGCCATTAAGAACCATGGTTAGATCGGCTTTACCCCATAATAATTTACATAAGAACAAGGCTGAAATTGCACCCATAGCAGCAGCAGCATTGGTATTAAGTAGTATTTGACCCACTGCAGTTGCATTTTCTTTATCTGAAATTAATAGCTGTGATCCACCGTTAAAGCCAAACCAACCCATCCACAAAATAAATGTACCCAATGTAGCAAGTGGTAAGTTTGAACCTGGAATTGGGTAAATTTCACCATTTTTACCATATTTACCTTTACGTGCCCCCAGTAGAATTACACCCGCAAGCGCTGCAGCTGCACCAGTTGCATGTACAATGGCAGAGCCTGCAAAATCAACAAAGCCTAATTCAGATAAGAAGCCACCACCCCATGTCCAGTAACCTTCAATTGGGTAAATTAATCCTGTTAGTACTACTGTAAACACTAAGAAAGCCCATAACTTCATACGCTCCGCTACGGCGCCAGACACAATAGACATAGCCGTTGCAACAAATACTACTTGGAAGAAAAAGTCAGATTCTAGTGAGTGATTAGCATCTGCTGCTTCGCTACCTATTAAGCCACCAAATGAAGGAATAATTCCGCCTTCAACGTTGTCTACATACATAATGTTGTAGCCAACCAATAAAAACATAGTACAAGCGATAGAATAAAGTGCGATATTTTTAGTTAGAATTTCTGTGGTATTTTTTGAGCGCACTAAACCAGCTTCTAACATTGCAAAACCGGCTGCCATCCACATAACTAAGATGCCAGAGATTAAAAAGTAAAACGTATCGAGCGAAAACTTCAGCTCTATAATTGTATTTTCCATGTTGCCCCCTTAAATTGCGTCATCATCAAGTTCGCCAGTACGAATACGGACGATTTGATCTAAGTCGTAAACAAAAATTTTGCCGTCACCAATTTTGCCCGTTCCAGCAACTTTGGTAATGGTTTCTACAACGCGTTGGCAATTTTCACTACGAGTGGCAATTTCAAGTTTAATTTTAGGTATAAAGTCAACTTGGTACTCTGCACCACGGTATAACTCTGTATGACCTCTTTGACGTCCAAACCCCTTAACGTCAACCACTGTCATTCCTTCGATGCCTAAATCAGCGAGTGCTTCACGCACATCATCTAGTTTGAATGGCTTTATTATTGCACTGATCATTTTCACAAAGGCCCCCTTAGGACACTAGCTTGTTATTGTATTTGCTCTATACAATCCAACCTTTGTGCCACCTTTAAATTAGCAATAAAAACATGAGGTTATTAAATTAAAAAATATAAAAAACAAAAAAACGCACCATTTAGGTGCGCTTTTTTTAAGCAAAATGCAGGATTGGTGCGAGTCGATAAATACGTAAATAGTCGTCTTAACTAACCGTTACACTCCCACCAAATAAACATTGATAATGTATTTAAGATTAAAGTTATTCTGTCGCATCGAAAGACAAGGCCGGTTTTTTAGCATCACTTAGCCATATTGACTCCATAGTTTGCACCACTCGAAAGTGAAACTCTTCATGGGTGAAGGGTTTAGTTAAAAAGTCATTCGCACCTGATTTAATAAACCGTGCAGCAACGCCATAACTATATACATCAGCTAAACCAATAATGGCCAATTGCTCACGGCTTTTAATATTACGAATAGCTCTAATTAATTCAAAACCATTCATACCTGATAAGTTATGGTCAGTGATCACTAAGTTGATAGCCTGATCATGCTCAAGTATATGAAGAGCTTGCGCACTATTATCAACAGTAATGACGTCAAACAATTGTTTTTCGAGCATTTGCTTAACCAAGCTACTGCTCAATAAGGAATTATCTACAACCAGCGCTTTGCGCCCCTGGTTACGCAATAACTGTGCTACAAATTTTATGGCGTAAAGATAAGAGTCGCGATTATCTTTAATGACGTAATCGATAATACCTAATTCCAGCATTTTTAAACGTGTATGTTCATCTGTTTGCGTTGTCATCACCAACGTAGGGATACCTTGCGACAGTGTAAAGCGAGTTATATCAGTATCGATTTGCCCACCAACAGATAAATCAACTAACGCGAGCGAATAACTAGTTTGATTTAGTAACTTTTTACATTGAGTAAGTGACTGAGCGAAATCAACCCGCACATCAAGATAATGAGCAGCAATATGTTTGAGTACCTGTTGTACCCTTATATTATCTTCAACAATTAAAACCCGTTGCATAAACTCCCTTTCATTTACGTTCACCCTTTAAGGTGGTTGTGCGTTTTTTTAAAATCACTTTGATATAAAGTAAAGCTTAGCGACTGATTACTTAAAAAACTTAATCGGTAATTACATAGACTCAACGATTATTATCGGCAGCTAGTCTCAATACTTTTGTTTTTTAGTGAAATATCGCTATAACTGCAGTACATAAAATAAAAAGGGTTTCTTATGAAATTTAGTCGAAGTCTATTTTTACCCATTGCCGCAATTGCACTCACATTTACAAGTGCAACATTTGCCGATAATCAACGCCGTATTGATATCGACAGTAAAGTGGTTACTCAGCATAAAGCAAAAATAAATAACGAACGATTTTCGTATACGGTAGCAACAGGCACACAACCGGTATGGGATAACAAGGGAGATGCCATCGCAACCCTTCAATACACTTACTACACCCGCGATAAAGTAGATGACAGAACAAAGCGTCCATTACTTATTTCATTTAATGGTGGCCCAGGCTCAGCATCGGTTTGGATGCATTTAGCTTACACCGGCCCTCGTGTTTTAAAAATTGACGACGAAGGCTACCCAATTCAACCTTATGGTGTAAAAGATAACCCTTATTCAGTCTTAGATGTCGCCGATATCGTTTATGTAAACCCTGTAAATACAGGTTATTCACGTGTTGTAGAAGATAAAGACGGTAACCTTCTACCTAAAGACAAACAAAAAGAGTTATTTTTTGGCGTTAATGCCGATATAAAATACCTAGCAGAATGGCTTAATACTTTTGTATCTCGAAATGAACGTTGGCGCTCTCCAAAGTTTTTAATTGGTGAAAGCTATGGTACTACTCGTGTATCGGGTTTAGCCCATGAGCTGCAAAATAGTCAGTGGATGTACATTAACGGTGTTGTACTCGTTTCTCCTACCGATATCGGTATTAAACGCGACGGACCAGTAAAAGCAGCTAACCGCCTACCTTACTTTGCAGCTACTGCATGGTACCACAAAGCATTAAACGCCAATTTACAAGCAAAAGATTTAGACGAGCTATTACCAGAAGTTGAACAGTTTACTGTTAATGAGCTCATCCCTGCGCTTGCAAAAGGCGGTTTTATTGCGCCTGACGAAAAACGTCGTATTATTAAAAAAATGGCTGAATATGCAGGTTTATCTGAAACATTTGTTAGTCAAAACAATTTAGATATTCCAACACAGTTTTTTTGGAAAGAGTTATTACGTGAACGCGGACAAATGGTTGGTCGACTGGATTCGCGCTATTTAGGCATAGATAAACGCGATGCTGGTGAGTCACCAGATTACTGGGCAGAGCTTACATCATGGCTGCACTCTTTCACTCCTGCAATTAACTATTATCTTCGTGAAGAGCTTAATTACAAAACCGATATCAAATATAACTTATTTGGTAACGTTCACCCATGGGATAGAAGCGGAAATAATACCGGTGAAAATTTACGCTTAGCCATGGCTCAAAACCCTTATTTAAATGTAATGGTTCAGGCGGGCTACTTTGACGGTGCAACCAATTACTTTGATGCCAAATATACTATGTGGCAATTAGATCCAAGTGGTAAAATGCAAGATAGATTAAGCTTTAAAGGCTACCGCAGTGGCCACATGATGTATCTACGCCACGCAGATTTAGAAAGCTCTAATAACGATTTACGCGAGTTTATAAATCAGTCTTTACCCAAAGACGGTAAATCCGCTAAATACTAATTAGCTTTTACCCACTAAAAAGTGACCTCTTAGGTCACTTTTTTGCTTATAACTGCGGCGGTTTGGTATGTGTGCAATTACCGGTGCGAATAACGGTTGGCTTTGCTATGTACTGCTTAGTAGTGAGTATTTCAGCAAGATTTATTAGCGTCTTAAGGGTACTTTTTAGGGCGATCCGATTATTTAACCACGTGGGTATCTTACCGCCTGGTAACGCATATACCTGATAACTAATGTGCAAATTTTTCGCCTGCTGAGTTAACAGCCACATTGCATCTAAGGTGCTTATTCTTATTACCCCTTTAGTTTTAGGTAAAAAATCTGGGCGCGCGTGAATACTAAGCTGCGTTTGCAACGAACTCACCCTTGTATAGCACGAATAAGTAATCACATCTCTATTGCTAACAGGCCACGGGCTATCAATATAACTGTAAACTAAGTTTTCTGAAGGGCTTAAACTTTTGAGTAACGTGACCTTTGTAATATTTTCTATCCAGCTAGGGGCTGTATCGGTATCACTAAGTAAAGCAACTAAATCCTCTGCGGTGACATTGTTAACCACCGTTTCAGCTTTCATTTTCAAGGTATCGTCAGTTAAACGCTGAAAATAAACACTTACCCCTTGTTTACTTTCGTAAAGTTGCCAAGATGGCTGTGAAAACACATTGGTAGCAAAACACAAAAGTGAAAAAATCATGCACTTTTGCAGCAAAGTCCGGCTACAAAAGTGCTTAGCCATTAAAGCCAATAAGGTTCTGTATCAAATGAGGCGTGTCGACTTTGCTCCATGGCACTGACTAAAAAGTCAGACTTTTGTTCCAACCATAGTTGTATTTTTGCTAGTTGAGCATCTTCTTGCCCGCCACACAGCTGTTTTAAATAATCAAGCGTGCTTAGCTCATACATACCATGAGAAATATCCAGCCAAGGAAGCCTAAACTCTAATCGCTCATCTTTATTAAACAATGCGCCTAAACAGTTACCACTGAGTAAACTGTTCTCTAATTGAGTGCGAAAGTTTAAGTAATCATTACCGGCTAAACTTTGCTCTTTAGGGAGTAAACGGTGTAAGTTTTTCCAATCTTTATCAAATAAGCGATGAGCAATATCCACAATAGGTTGCTCTGCATTTTGTAGCTCTGCTTGGCTCCAATCTTTACGCCACTGCTTATTTATCAACCATGTGGTTAAGCTCAGCAATAAACGGTTGTAGCGGGCACTATGAAAGAGCGAAAAAATATCGTCAATGCTCGGCTGTAACTCTTTTAAATCGTTAATAACTTGCGTTAACGCTGGGGCGCTATTTATTTTTTTATAAAAAGCGTGGCGCTTTGAGGTATAAGTTTTTAACTGAATTGCATTTTCAACCCATGCTAATTCGCTTAATAACCACTTAAGTTCAGTTCTAAGATGCTCGGTACTTTCTTTACTCACAATATCGTCAAACAGCCAAAAGTTATGGCGAATTAAACTAATGCCATCGGTTACGCGCTTTAATGTTTTTAAGCTCGGCTTATCGAAATAGCATTGCTCGTGTTTTTGCACAAAGCGAATACCAAAACCCATAGCTTCAATAAGGGCTTGCTCTTGAGTCGCTTGCTTATTGAGTTTAACAAAACCGATTGATTTACTTGGTTGTAACGGTGAGTCATCCGCAAGACGATAGCCTCTTGCTGCTTTTGAATAGAGCCCTAAACGAATATTATTTTGGCTCACTAATACATCGGCAAAAGCAAATAGCTCCTCACGACTGCCTTCAACCAGCTCGATTTCAAGCTCGCTGATGATTTCTACTTTACCTGACGCTGCGACTTCACCTTTATCTAATACCACTTCAATTTTGGCACCATTTTGCGTTTCAATTAACCACGTACGGCGAATGAAGTTAGTACTAAATATAGGGTATAGATTTTGCGATATGGCATCTATTTGCATACCGTGAGGCCAAATTGATGAATCAAACGCCATTAGATTTGGTCGATTTGTTTCTATTGGAAGATTGTATTCTGGGCGCTGATGTAAGCCCCCTACTACTTCTCCTGCCAGCTTGATTGTTTGCTCACAGCGCTCGTCTGTACAACGCGTTCTAAAACCAATATCGAGTGCTCTTAGCTCTCTGCTTGGTGTATCAAAATAAGCATTTTGCAAACTTTTAGAAGGTTTGTTTGTGACTGTTTTTGCAAATTGAGTAATTAATGAGGGGATCAGTGGAATGACGTCATCTGATACCAAAAATTTCAGTTCTATCTCAGTATCCATTAGGCTTGCGGATTACCCTTAAAATTAATAAGTGCTCAAAATAAACAAAGCAGCCCTATATTGCAAATTTTTTAGTCATAAACCCGCATGCAAAATACTCTGGTTACAATATCTGTCTTGCTATTAAACTATTAAATCCATACTATCTATATACTTATGCGAAATAAAAATCACGTTCACAACGGACACTGCTAGATTAACAAGGTAGATAAATGCTAAAACACTGTTTACTATGGCTGCTTTTAACAGCCGCCCCGTTTATGAGCCAAGCAGAGGAAGCTCAATCAACGTCGCCAACTAATGCTAAAACAGCTTATATAATCGATAACTTGTATACTTTTATGCGCTCAGGTGCCAGTAAAGACTATCGCTTACTCGGTTCAATAGATGCAGGTACACAACTCACTTTGTTATCTGATGAACAAAACGGCTTTATAAAAGTTAAAGATGATAAAGACCGTGAAGGCTGGGTAGAGGCAAAATTTATCAGTGAATCAGCTGGTTTGAAACAACAATACCAAGCGCTTAATAACGAAATGAGCACTATTCAGAATAGACTTCGCCAAGCGCAAGTTGAGTTACCTGAGCTGCAAGAGCAAAACTCACAGCTAACCGAACAAAACGCGCAACTATTAGCACAAATTAGTCAGCTACAAGGTGAGCTTTCTCAAGAGCAACAACTAAAACAAGCAACCAGTGCTAAAGAAAAACGCCAGTTACTTACATATGGCGGAGCCATTGCATTTTTAGGTTTGTTCTTAGGAATTATCTTAACTATCGTGTTATCACGTAGAAAACGCTATGAAGGTTGGGCATAAGCTTAACTTACTATAGCAGGCATAAAAAAAGCATCATTTGATGCTTTTTTTATGCCTGCTATAGTTTATTTTTAATAAAATACTCTGCATTACATATCTAAACGCAGTCCAGGGTCTTGTTTGATTTTTTCTATCACCATGTACGTGTGATGAGTGCCCACTCCTGGGATATCAACCAAATCACCTAATACTTCTCTGTATTCGTCCATGTTGGAAACGCGAATTTTTAATAAGTAGTCATAGCCACCGGCTACCATATCACATTCAACAACCTGCTTAATTTTAAGAATATGCTCACGAAATACTTTAAATACCGCTGTATTTGAGGTAACTAACGATACCTGCACGTGGGCCACTAAGCTTTGGTTAAGTTTTTCCTCGCTTAGCTTAGCGAAGTAACCCTCAATATAGCCCTCTTGCTCTAAACGTTTAACTCTATCTAAACAGGGGCTGGGGCTTAAATTAACCTGCTTTGCGAGGTTAACATTTGAAATTCTACCATTGCGCTGCAAAACGTCTAAAATTGATATATCGATACGATCAAGCAGGCGTAATCTATTCGGATTAGTCATATCAGTATTTTATATGGATAAGTTAATAATATGCCCTGTAAATTATCGTAAAACGGCGAAATTAACCAGCATATTCTGCTGGATTTTAATTAGAATGCACGCTTTATACCAACAACATTTAGCGATAATTAACAATTATCCTAAGTCTTAACACTCCTGAGGGTTGCTTATGTTATTCAATGGCGATTTAACAACGACTTGTCCGATCAGACAAAAGATCCGTGACTTTTACCGTATTGATGAAAATGCGGTTATTGATCACATTTTACCACTTGCAGAAGTCGGTGTTAAAGCACGAAGCCGTGCATGGGAAAGAGCTCGCCAAATAGTTTTAAACATTCGTAAAGACCAAGATGGTCAAAGCGGTGTTGATGCGCTATTAAATGAATTTTCACTATCGAGTGAAGAAGGTGTGGTATTAATGTGTTTAGCCGAAGCACTGCTTCGCGTTCCTGATAAAGCAACTCAAGAAACATTAATACGTGATAAATTAGCAAATGGCGATTGGAGCTCTCACTTAGGTAGTAGTGATTCTTTATTCGTTAATGCCTCGTCTTGGGGATTATTAGTAACCGGTAAAATGGTTAACTATAACGACAAAACGAAAGAGCAGCAGTTTGGCATACTTAAAAAAACAATTGGTCGTTTAGGCGAGCCTGTTATCCGTAAATCTGTTAACTTCGCGATGAAGATAATGGGTAAGCAATTCGTAATGGGTCGTACCATTAACGAAGCAATTGAGCGCGCTGCTGAAAAAGAGCAAAAAGGCTATGTATATTCATACGATATGCTAGGTGAAGGCGCTCGCACAATGAAAGACGCTAAGCGTTACTTTGATAGCTACATGAATGCGATTCATGCTATCGGTAAAGCGGCGAATGGTCGTGGCCCGATTAAAAGCCCGGGTATTTCTGTAAAGTTATCGGCTATTCATCCGCGTTATGAGTTCACTCATAAAGAACGCGTAATGGAAGAAATCGTTCCAAAACTAAAAGAACTTGCACTTGCCGCTAAAAAATACGACATCGGGTTTACTGTTGATGCTGAAGAAGCAGACCGTTTAGATATTTCACTCGATGTAATTGAAGCGGTATTTAGCGATGACGACCTTGGCGATTGGCAAGGGTTTGGCTTAGCGGTTCAGGCTTATCAAAAACGCGCTATTTTTGTAATTGAATGGTTAACAGACCTAGCAACCCGCGTGGGTCGCAGAATGATGGTGCGTTTAGTAAAAGGCGCATACTGGGATACCGAAATCAAAACCACACAACAAGATGGTTTAGATTTTTTCCCGGTGTTTACGCGTAAAGCAACCACAGATGTGTCATACAAAGCGTGTGCGATTAAAATGCTTGAAGCACGTGATGTACTTTACCCGCAATTTGCAACACACAACGCCTATACTGCTGCGACTATTTTAGAAGTAGCGAAAGGTGATAACCAGGGTTTTGAATTCCAACGTTTGCACGGTATGGGTGAATCTTTATTTGACCAAATCGTTAATGAAGAAAAAATTCAGTGTCGTGTATATGCTCCGGTAGGCCAACACGAAGACCTGCTTGCTTACCTTGTTCGTCGTTTACTAGAAAATGGCGCTAACTCATCATTTGTAAATGCCATTGTAGATACCACTCAACCGGTTGAAGCATTATTACCAGATCCTGTTGAAACGCTGCAAGGTTTACGTAATAAGTACAACACGCAAATAAAAATGCCAATTGATTTATACGGTGAAGAACGTGCCAACTCAAAAGGTATGGATTTAACTGATATTAACGTGATCACCCCGTTTAAAGAAAATTTAGACACTTGGTTTGAAGAGCACTTAATTGAAGAAAGCCAAGTACCTGAGGGTGCACTGGCAGTTAAAAACCCAGCAAACCATAAAGAAATTATTGGCCATATTAAATTACAAAATAGCGATGAAATGAAAGTGTTGCTAGCCAACGCTGAAACCGCATTTGAATCATGGTCGCAAACACCTGTAAAAGAGCGCGCTAATTTATTGCGTCGCGTTGCTGATATCTTAGAACGTCATCATGATGAACTTGTTGCTATCTGTATTAAAGAAGCAGGTAAAGTAGCACAAGATGGTATTGATGAAGTTCGTGAAGCGGTTGATTTTTGTCGTTACTACGCAGCCCGTGCTGAAGAGCTTGCCCAAGATGAGCGCTTTGAAGCTCGTGGTGTTATTTTATGTATCAGCCCATGGAACTTCCCGCTCGCTATTTTCTTAGGTCAAGTCGCCGCGGCTATTGTTACGGGTAACACAGTAATTGCAAAACCAGCAGAACAGACGAGCTTAATTGCCCTACGCGCCATTGAACTAATGCTTTCTGTTGGTTTACCTGAGCACGTTGTACAGCCTGTGATTGCTCGCGGTAGCGAAGTAGGCAAAACCATTGTACCAGATGAGCGCATTCAAGCAGTTATGTTTACAGGTTCAACTGAAACGGGCACGCTTATCTCGCAAACATTAGCGGCACGTAACGATATTCAAGTGCCTTTAATTGCAGAAACTGGCGGCCAAAACTGTATGATTGTTGACTCAACAGCGCTCCCTGAGCAAGTTGTTGATGATGTTATCAGTTCTGGTTTCCAAAGTGCCGGTCAACGTTGTTCAGCATTACGCGTGCTATTTATTCAAGAAGATGTAGCCGATGGCATTATCGACATGCTTAAAGGCGCGCTTGCTGAGTTGCATATTGGCGACCCATCACTACTCTCTACAGACGTAGGCCCTGTAATTGATGAAAAAGCGCTGAAAACACTTAATGATCATGTTGAATACCTAAAAGGTAATGCAACACTTCACTACGAGTGTAAAATTCCTGATAACAGCGAAAATGGCGCATTTTTCTTTGCACCACGTTTATACGAAATCAAAGACTTATCAGTATTAAAACGTGAAGTATTTGGCCCATGTGTTCACGTGATCCGCTTTAAAGCGAGTGAGCTTGATAGTGTTGTCGATCAAATTAACAACACCGGCTACGGCTTGACAATGGGTATTCACTCTCGTATCGAAGAGCGTTGTGAACACTTAGCTAAAATGTCGCGCGCAGGTAATGTATACGTGAACCGTAATATGATTGGTGCAATTGTTGGTGTACAACCGTTTGGTGGCCGAGGACTCTCAGGTACTGGCCCTAAAGCCGGTGGACCAAACTACTTACAACGCTTAATAAAAGAAAAAGCATCGCCAGATAACGTGCAAATGACCAACCTAACGCCAGATGAGCTTGATTTACACCACTACAGTGGCGCAAATGAGCAAGTAGAAAAGCTGATGGTTAACTCTATGCGCGATGAAAAAATTTGGCGTGCAACACCACTTAACGACCGTGTCTCTGCGGTACGTCAATTATTAGCGAAAGTAGCAACCGTTGAAATTATTGACGACCTTGCAGACGATTTAGCGTTAACGCTTGCCGATGCACGTGCTCAGTTAAACCGCTTAGAAAAGCACATGCGCAAATATACAACCTTACCGGGACCAACGGGTGAGTCAAACACTCTTCACCTTGAAGCACGCGGCTGTGTAGTATGTTACGCAGATAAGAGCACCTCATTTAACTTTTGGGCACTATCGATTATTACCGCGCTTGCTGCTGGTAACACGGTAATAACGGTAGCATCTGAAATATTTTATGATGAAGCGGTTGCTTTTAGAGATAAGTTTATTGCGACTGGCGTTGCTGAAGGTGTTTTCCAAGTAGCTAAACCAAATCAATTACAAGCGATATTGGCGCATCCTCACCTAGCCGGTGCGGTAGTTGCTGCACGTTCTTCTCGCTTAGGCTACTTCAGCCAACAGCTTGCACAACGTAAAGGCGCAATACTACCAGTGATCAGCTCTGAGTATTACGACACGCTAATTAAGCGCTTAATTACTGAAAAAACAATCAGTATAGACACGACGGCATCAGGCGGTAACACCTCGTTGATGACCCTTGTTGAAGATGATGAATAGCAATTAATGCATTAATCTAAATAAAGGCATCTATTTGATGCCTTTTTTATTCCTATCTACGCATTTATTTGTTAATTTAAAAAATAATAACTGTTAATTAGAGTTCACTTTGAAAATCATTCCTACTTCACAGCTAAAGCCTGGTATGTTTGTACAAAAAGTTGTTAAACAAACTGGTAGCATTAGAATAAAAAACCAAGGCTGGATTAAAACTCAAAGTGGAATTGATAAATTAATAAAATCAGGAATTTTAGAGGTTGAAATCGACCCTGATAAAATGCTCGAATCTGAAGCACCTGAAACACAAGCAACCTCACCTACTCAGCACGAAATCAAAAAGCGCGATCCTTGGTTAATTACCCACAGTGCTGAGCAAGAAATGAGTAAAGCTAAAAAGCTTTACGATGAAGCAAAAAACCTGCAAACCAAAGCTTTTGGCGATATAGAGTCTGGGCGTACTGTTGATGTTGCGCCTTTTAAAGAACTGGCTAGTGGGTTTATTGACTCCGTATTTAGAAATCAAGATGCTCTAGCGTGCATTACACAAATGCGCCAAAAAGATGCCTATTTGTTAGAGCACTCGATAAATGTGTCTATTTTGATGAGTATTTTTGCCAAACATCTCGGTATTGAAAAAGCAATTATTGAAGAACTTGCCACTGGCGCTCTTTTACATGATATGGGAAAAATAAAAATCCCTGATGCTATTCTCAACAAACCAGGTCGTTACACGGACGAAGAATTCAAAGTGATGCAAAATCATGCGCTCTTTAGCAAAGAGATACTAGAAGACGCAGGATTAACGGGGATTGCCGTAGATATTGCAGGTATGCATCACGAGCGTTTAGATGGCAAAGGCTATCCCTTTGGCAAACAAGGCGATGAAATAAGCCAGTACGTTCGTATGGCCTCTATTGTTGATGTTTATGATGCATTAACGGCTGAACGCGTTTACAAAGCCGGTATGGAGCCTATTAGGGCGTTTAAAATATTAAAACAAGGTTGCCCAGATAGCTTTGATGGCGCACTGCTGAATAAGTTTATTCAATGCATTGGTATTCACCCAGTAGGCACTCTGGTAAAACTTTCCAGCCAAAAAGTGGGACTCGTTACCCAAAGCAATCCAGCTACGCCATTAAAACCGGTAGTAAAAACGTTTTTCAATGCAAAACATGGGCATTACACTGAAGTTAAAGATATTGACTTATCAAATAAAAGAACGCAAGACACACTTGAGTCAGCAGTAAAACCCAAAGAATATAATATAGATTTAGAAGGCTTTTATAGGCACTCTATCTTTAGTTAATTGGCCACTATTGTGGCCAATCTTGCAGCGCTTTTAAGCTAAATTCATAACCATCAAAGTCAAGTACGCTCTGATCAGGCGCTATTTCTAGCACCTTCAACGCACCGATAGACTCCCCTTCATATAACTCTCTACCATTGAGCTTTATCCAGCGTTTATCTGCCGTTGAAGAATAAATATGCGCCTGATACTTAATACTAGGTAACATACTTTGCAGGCCATCAGGCAGTAGCTCAACAGGTTGTACTCGTGATGAAAGACGAGAGCCTTGGGTTACTTCGTAGTCGGCTGCTTTCTCTGTGTTATTCACCGCTTGCGCAAACGCATTTTTAAGCGTGTCGGGAACAGCATCAAGTTCACTAGGCGATGATGGCCGTTGCTCGGGTACAGTTTGATTCAGCGGCTTGCCTAACACTTTATATTTACTCAGCTCATCGGCACTGAGTGTTCTTTTCGCTGTTTGAGTTTGCACACTTTGCGGTTGATTACTCGGTTGAAAGCTAGGTGATACGTTATTCTGCGTCGAATAATTTTGCGTTTGCATTTGAGGCGATTGAGCAGTGTTCATTGACAAATACTGGCCTTGTGGCGTAAGCAACATTTGCTGCACACCGGTTGGAGTTTGAACATAAACTAGCTGCCCTGCTATTGTTGGCGTACTGTTAGGCACAGCCGTTTGGCTTAGCTCTGGAGACGTTACTTCTGCAGAACTAACCGTTTCTAAGGCTTTTTCTTTACTTGAAGGCGTTTCTTTTAACATCTCAGACTTTTTTTGCACGAGAGTAGTTTGAGAAATTTCATTCTGTGCATGGCTATTGTTTATCGCTGCATTTTCTTGCTGTAACCATTTACCGACAAAAAAGCCACTAACCAGTATACCCACGGCAACTAGACTACCTGCAAGTAAAAAGCTAATTCGGCGATAGGTCAACAATTGACGTTGTTGTTTTAATTGTTGCGCTTGCAAGTCATACTGCTCTGCGCTCATAGTTTCGTGTTTTGATTGCTTTAACGCATCTAATAAATAAGACATGAACCACCTAACTAAAAAATAAAAGACAGGCCAATCCCTGCACCAAAAAGCGTTAACACTGCAGCACTATAAGGCCAAATCGAACTCGTTTTTCTGGGCTTATTATTATTTGTTGCAATAAAGTCGATAGGTAAAGATTCACTTGCTGCTTGTTTAATAATGTCGCTATCAACAAGCTCTTGCTGCTTGGAAAAAGCGCCTACTAATGCACGTTCACAAACAAGGTTCATTAACCGTGGTACACCACCTGTCAGTTGATGCACCATCTGCATAGCATCCATAGAAAATACTTTCTTATCACAACCCGCTATATGTAATCGGTGTTGAATATAGGCAATAGTCTGCCCTGGTGTTAAAGCTAATAAGTGGTATCTAGCGGTAATTCGCTGCGCCAGCTGCCTTAATTCATTGCGCTTTAAAAGTACTTGTAACTCAGGCTGCCCTACTAATACTATTTGTAGTAATTTTTTATGGTCGGTTTCAATATTGGTTAATAAGCGCAATTGTTCAAGCACATCGGGGGCAAGCAACTGTGCTTCATCAATAATTAAAATAGTATGACCACCTGCTTTATTATTAAACTCAAGGTGCTTTTTAATGACATCCGTTAAACTTTTCAATGTGGCATTTTGGGCATCGTAAGTAATTTGTAGTTCGTCACAAATACTAGCCAGTAATTCTAACTCTGATAAAGCGGGGTTATGGATCATGGCGACTTGGGTGTTTTCAGGCAACCGCTCTAACATACTTCGTGTTATGGTGGTTTTACCTGTCCCTACCTCACCAGTTAACAACACAAAGCCACCATCTTCACCTAGCCCATAGGTAAGATGTGCTAAGGCTTCTTTGTGGCGCTCACTTAAAAATAAGTAATGAGGGTTCGGCGAAATTGAAAATGGCTTTTCTTGTAAACCAAAATAGCTTAAGTACACCTTTATAGTCCTTGGTCATTAATTCACGGCCTATAATGGCAAAAAAATAGCCTGGGTGACAACTACAACCAAGCTTTATTATTAAAATAGTGTAAATAACTAGAGCTTAGATTAAATAACCTCAGCTCTAGTGGCTACAAGCTATCTCATTTGATTACTTTTCATAGCGTACAAGCCGCAAATACACGTTACTTGTTTTTGCATGTAAGCTATTTAAACCACTGGCAAATTGATAAACCCATGCCGAATTCATATTGCTAATACCTGAAGTATTAGACCAGTAATTTTGCGACTGCGTTGCTAAAAACACACCTACATTTATGCTTGGCTCTGTACAACGGTGATCAACAATACTGGCCAACTCTTTAATACTTGGAACTTGCCAGTCGCTATAACCTGCCGAAGTGTCGTTAAATGCTCCTTTGAGTGACGCCTGCCAATTTAGTGGCTGAGTATCACCGTCACAGCGATTTGTTTCACTATTATAAACTTGACCATAATTACAACGCTGCCACATTAACCCCGTTTTAGTATCTGATACAGTGCCATCAATATGAATCACAAATCTATCTGTGTCATCGCTAGTTGCAACTTCCTGATAACACTGCTGCGCTGCAAGTGACTGGCTCAACCCCAAGGCTAATAACATAGAGACTTTAATTAATTTCATAATAATCACCTTAACGATTTCTAACTAAGCGCACGTAAGCGACATTATCTTTGGGGTAAGCTAAGTCGTTACCATCCACCATATCGATAGTATAAGCCTGAGATAAACTGCTGCCATCAACCGCGGTTTGTGAAGTCCAGTAACGTAAATGTCCTAAAATATTGCTGGATGGTGTATTAGGGAAAAAAGCAGTATCTATTAATATATTTTGCCCTTGTTTACCGTAATCAATTAAACCTAAAAGTTCAGTATAAGTGGGTAAACGCCAGTTACTACCACCACAAAAATCAAGGGCGTTAACCTCATCTATATAGGTTTGCAATCCGCAATTTCTATTACTTGGGCACGTGGTGTTAGCACTACCCGTTGCATCGCCACTATTGACAGTCCCTTGCCAAATATAACGGTTTTGTCCATCACGCAACGAAGTATTTGGTAACACACCGGAATAGGGACTTTTCACTTCCCAGACTAGGCCGGTAGTATTATCGCGAATACAGCTAAAGTTCGACGCATCATCAAGAAGCTCATCGGCAAACTCATTAAGTTTGGTGTAATCAAAAGCCAGATTACCTTTACCCACTTTACCTAACCGATTTGCAAAACTATCTCTGCCAAGATCAGCATCTTGAGCTGGAAACTCATCATTATTACAATTAATACGTTGAGTATTGTTATAACACTCTCCAACCCCAGTGTCGTTTATTAATCCAAGCGCTTTGGGAGTTATGTCAACAAATACTGTATCTGTGTCAGTCCGTCCTTTTAAGTCCATAACTTGCACTTCAAAACTAAGGGTTGCGTTTAAATCAATGTCAGAAGCAAAAAAGTTGGCTTTACATGACTGTGAGTCGGTTAAAGTTTCACTATTTCCGGTAAGTTGTTGCCACCTACACTGATAAGACTGAGTTGCCGCCTCACTAGCAGTGGCATCTAAAATCACTTTATCAAACTCTTCTACAGTTTGATCAGCTCCCGCATTGGCAATAATGACCTGTGCTGTTTTATTAAGAGTCATATCGAATTGTGATGCAGATACTCCGCCTTCATCATCAGTTACGGTGAGTTGCCATTTTAAGTTGGTGTTATTTTCTAATAATGGATGGGTGAAACTTAGGGTTGAATTGGTGTAGCTATCTATTGTTAAATCAGGCCCAGACAATAGTTGCCAAAGGTAACGACTAATTTCGCCATTTTCATCAGGATCTGTGGAAGTTAAACCACTTAAGGTTACAGTATCATTATAAACTGAGGGTAAGTTGTCAGGGGCAACTTGAGTAACAACAGCAACTGGAAGCTGGTTATTAGAGGCAATAAAAACACTCAAATCGTCATTGACTAAACTGCCATCTGACGTTTGATAGCTCACTCTTAGAACCAATTCACTATTAGACTTTACATCTGGCGCAGTAATGGTTTGTTCAGCCCCTTCAAGCGGAAAAACATCTATAATGGGGCCGCTCACACGTTGCCAAGTAAATGTACCGTCTGCGGGTGAGCCTTTCGCAGAAATAGTAAAGTCTGATTTTTCTACAACTTGAAGGTCGTTACCTGCAAATACTGACGTTTTAATATCGCTGTTATCACTACCACCTCCTCCACATGCCGCTAAAAGCAAACATGACATAAGGGGTATTAACGAAATGGCTCTCATACTTAGCACCTTTGTATCCTAAAATTATCCAATAAGACAATCTAGCAATAAAAGTGCCAGTGTAGTGTTATAAATAGCTATCTTGATGAATACGGACAAATAACTTAGTGCCAACTTTACTGTAATCTACTTTGTACTCGCGGCCATCTAAGGATTGGATAAACAACAACTGCTTTTCTTCACTAAATACATCAGCACTAGAAATATAAACTATATCTAGGTAACGCTCTTTTGCATCTCGGCGGTTTTTTGGCAGCTCTTCTTTAAATGGTTCAAGACCATTTCCTGTTACTTTGATTCGAGGGTGATTGTCACCATTAACAATCACTAAATCTAGCTTTTTATCTTTATGTATAATGGTATTTCGACCACTTTTAATGAAAGATCTGTCTTGGCTCATAGTTATTCCTAATTCCGCAGAGAGTCGTTATATTATTATTCACACTGCGACTTTATAAACTGAGAAGGATCACGCTTCCATTTATTTAAATTTGCGCTAAATTCCCAAATATCACTTTCTATTACACTTGCAGGTAATAGTAAGTCATACCCTGTTAAAAGCTGAAGATGCTTAGCCCTATTAGCAAACATTGCTATAAGTCCATTATAGTCAATTCCTTTTTTTGACCTATATTTATTATCTTCAACTAACCATTCTGATGGGCAATGCCCATTCTTGCAATTTTTTTGAACAACTTGCATAAAAAAGTGCCGCTGCTCTATTAGTAGTTTACCCGCCATTCTTGGAGCTAAAGCAGCTAAAAATGTATCTACATCGTTAAGTTTAATACCAATCGCGTTAAGCTCAAGGTGATCAATACCATTATCAACTTTAGGAATACCACAATGGTGCATGTTTTCTTGGTTTAAAGTCCACTGCCCGTACTTATGCTGATATGTTAATTGCTGCTCAGTTAAAATAATACTATAAAAAGGTTCTTGTGTTTTAAAAAAACCTATTAAAATTGCTGCAATACATAAACTTACTAAAAAAATTTCAATAATACTGATTTCACCTGGGCGCAATAAATTGAATAGCATGATAAAAATTAAACCAATACTCCCTACTACCAGTATTTCAATCCCATTTTTAGCGCCTTGCGCTCGGTATTTGAGTGTTTGTTTTTTTATATTAGCCATACTGAAAAAACGCCATATAAAATATAAACATAATAATAGCCCACAAGACTAACTTTCTCAGTGTTAAACAACGTTTGCATGATGTTTTGAAGTTCACCAATTAACTCCTATAATCATTTATCTCACTACACAATTAATAAGTATTATTTATTTTTACGCCTAACGCACAAATTAATGAGACACATAACCGCCTTTTTTTGTCCTGATTTCGTACAATACTTATAATTAATTTTCAGGTATGAAAACAATGCACTCAAGACAATCAGGTAAAGCCCTATTTCCATTTATTATTTCGTTACTATTAATTTTTAGTGTTTATTTATACTTGCCCGCATCACAAGGCGAGCAAGCTGATTACTCAGCAATGGCAACGCAAGTATCTGCACACACTGTAGAGTCGCAAGAAAATGCTATTATGATTGAAGCCATCGGCAGTGCCAGAGCTAATCAGGCTATCTATATTAAAAGCGCACAAAACGATTATGTTACCAACATTTACTTCGAAGATGGCGATCTCGTTAGTAAAGGGCAAAAATTAGTGCAACTGCAAAACCAACAAGAACAATTTGCAGTAAAAGAACTTAGCATTAATTTACAAGAAGAAAAACGCCAACTAACCAAACTTACTGAACTTTCTCGCTCACAAGCGACTGCCAAGTCATTACTTGAAGAACAACTAGCCCGCGTTGATGCCAGCGAAGCACAACTAGAAAGTGCCAAAACCAAACTCAATGAAATGGCTATTACCGCCCCTTTCTCAGGGCTATTGGGCAAACGTGAAATCTCAGTAGGTGCTTATGTTAATAACAGCACGGTAATTACAACCTTAGATGATATCAGTATCATAAAAGTTGATTTTAAAGTGCCTGAAAAATATTTAGCTCAACTGAAAAACGGAATGACGGTTCGCACTCAAAACGATGCTTACCCTGATCAAACCTTCAGCGGAAAAGTAACCCATATAAGCTCACGTATCGATTCAATCACTCGCAGCATAGAAGTAACGGCAAGTTTTGCCAATAAGTCGGGTTTACTGCGTCCAGGTATGCTACTTAATACCGCACTAGAGCTAAGCAGCAATCAAGCGCTTATGGTTCCTGAAAAAGCCATTATTCCACTTCAAGATAAACACTATGTTTTTCAAATTGAAGATGGCATCGCAAAACGAATAGAAGTGCATGTTGCAAGTAGAAACAATGGCTGGGTTGCAATAGACAAAGGGCTAACTAATGGCGAGCAGATTGTTACCGAGGGAATTATTAAAATTCGCTCTGGTAGCAAAGTAAGCGTTAAGGGGTAACACGTGAAAATTACCGATACTAGCGTTAAACGCCCCGTTTTTGCGATTGTTATTAACTTACTCCTACTCACTTTTGGCTTAGTTGCTTTTAGTATGCTGCCACTGCGCGAGTACCCTGATATTGAAACGCCAATTGTAAATATTAGTACTGAATATACCGGTGCATCTGCAGAGATTATTGAAACCAAAATAACCCAAGTTATCGAAAACCGAATTTCGGGTATTGAGGGTATTAAAAGCATTAATTCATCGAGTCGTAATGGCCGCTCAAACATTACCATTGAGTTTAATATTAGCCGTGACATAGACGATGCCTCTAACGATGTGCGTGAGCGTGTTGCGCGAGCACTTGATAGTCTACCAGAGCAAGTGCGCCCTCCTGAGGTATCAAAGTCAAACAGTGATGAAAGCCCTATTGCATGGTTTGTACTTAATAGTGAAACCATGGACTCGTTACAACTTTCTGATTATGCACAACGTTTTATTGTTGACCGTTTAGCTGTTGTTGATGGTGTATCAAATGTGCGTATTGGGGGTGAGCGAAAGTATGCCATGAAAGTATGGCTCAACCGCCAAGCAATGGCAGCCCGTGGTATTACCTCTAGTGATATAGAGCAAACACTGCGTAGTGAAAATGTAGAGCTTCCGGCGGGTGAAATTGAATCGGTAGACCGTGATTTTACTGTGCGCACCGCACGCAGTTACAAAAATCAACACGATTTTCAAAACCTGGTTATTAAACGAGGTGAAGATGGCTATTTAGTACGTCTTGGCGAAGTGGCTGACGTAAAATTAGAAGCCGCCGATGATGAAAGTTTATTCCGCGGAAATGGCCGTAATATGATAGGTATGGGTATTGTTAAACAAGCCAAAGCAAATACTCTTACAGTAGTTGATAATGCCCGCAGTGAACTGGAAAAGATTAAGCGTAACCTACCAGAAGGCACCACCATAGAAGACAGTTACGACTCTTCGGTATTTATTAAAGAGTCAATTAATGAGGTTTATAAAACTTTAGCAATTTCTATGGGGTTAGTCGTGCTTATTATCTTTATATTTTTAGGTAATATTCGCGCCACACTTATTCCAGCGGTTACCGTACCGGTGGCTCTAGTCAGTAGTTTTATGTTTTTATTAGCAATGGGTTATTCAATTAACTTATTAACTCTACTAGCACTGGTATTAGCAATAGGCTTAGTGGTAGATGACGCCATTGTAATGCTAGAGAATATTCACCGCCGCATTGAACTTGGTGAACCGCCTTTATTAGCGGCTTATCGCGGCGCCCGCGAAGTGGGCTTTGCAATTATAGCCACCACCCTAGTGCTGATCTCTGTGTTTGTACCATTAGTGTTTATGGAAGGACGAATAGGCGCACTATTTACAGAGTTTGCAATGGCGGTGAGTGCTGCCGTGTTTTTCTCCAGCATTACTGCATTAACACTCTCTCCGGCATTGTGTTCAAAGGTGTTAAAGGCCTCTGAAAAAGAAAGTAAATTTAGCCAAGTCATGGACCGCTTTTTTACTAAATTAGAAAATGGATACCGTAACGCTTTAGCGTCAAACATGACCAGAAAATGGGGCTTAATGCTGAGCTTAGTTTTGGCTGGGTTTGTTAGTTATTCATTATTTTTACAAATACCGTCTGAACTTACCCCTAAAGAAGACCGTGGCACTTTCTTTGTGCTTATGAATGGCCCTGAAGGCGCTAGTTATGAGAATAATGCCGCCAATATGGCAAAAATTGAAGAGCGCTTAATGCCTTACTCTGAATCTGGCGAACTAAGTAGAGTTTTAGTGCGAGTTCCTGGCTGGGGTGGCAGTGGTGGTGTAGCCATTGTTGGTATGGCGGATTGGGATAAACGCAAACGCTCAACTTGGGAAGTCATGGATGAAATAAGCGGTAAAATGCGAGAGGTCACCGATGTACGTGCTTTTGCAATTATGCGCCGTGGTATTGGCGGTGGTGGTTCATCACGACCAATAGAGTTTGTTTTACAAGGTAATGATTATGCTCAGCTAGCTGATTGGCGCGATAGAATTATTAAACGTGCTGAAAAAAACCCTGGATTAGTGCGAATTGACCATGATTATAAAGAAACCTTTCCACAATTCTTGGTGAGTATTGATAAAAATAAAGCTGCAGACTTAGGCGTATCAGTCTCAGATGTGGGGCGTACACTTGAAACCATGCTTGGTCAACGCCGAGTAACCACCTTTATTGACCGCGGTGAAGAATACGATGTAATCTTAAAGGGAACCAAAGAAGACTTTGCAAACCCAACTGATATTTCAAATATTTACCTTAAATCTCGTAGCAATGAACTCGTGCCACTCGATAGCCTAATAAGCTTAAAAGAAGAAGCTACCGCCTCGCGTTTAAACCGCTATAACCGTATGCGTGCAATTACCTTAAGTGCCAACCTAGCTGATGGTTACACACTAGAACAAGCACTAAACTTTTTAAACAATGTTGCCGCAGAGGAAAACGACATTGATGGTGCCATTGACTACAAAGGTGAGTCGCAGTTGTTTTATGAAGGTGCCTCAGCCATGACCTATGTGTTTGTGTTGGCATTGACCGTGACCTTTTTAGTGCTCGCTGCTCAGTTTGAAAGTTTTATGCACCCGTTTGTTATTATGCTTACCGTTCCGCTTGGGTTAATGGGCGCCATGTTTGGGCTATGGAGTATGGGCTTAACACTTAACATATACAGTCAAATAGGGATTGTGATGCTCATTGGGTTAAGCGCTAAAAACGGTATACTGATTGTCGAATTTACCAATCAGTTACGTGATAAAGGGTTGGAATTTAGTGAAGCTATTTTGCAGGCCGCTACCCAGCGTTTACGTCCTATTATTATGACCTCACTGACCACAGTTATGAGCGCTGTGCCTTTGGTGTTGGCCTCAGGCCCTGGTTCAGAAAGCAGAATGGTTATTGGTGTGGTGGTATTTACCGGTGTAACAGTTGCCACCATACTGACTCTGTTTGTTGTACCTGCTGCTTATTATGCCTTAGCACGTAATACGCAATCACCAGAGTTTTTACAGCAAAAGCTGGATAAACAAGCAGCTGAAAAACCACTTAAAGAGATCTAACTCACTCTGAGCGTCGTAATTAGCTGTTACGGCGCTATTTTCTGGTGCATATAACCATACAATTGAGGAAGTACTTATGAGTTCGACCACACAGGTAGCAACACTAGGCGGCGGCTGTTTTTGGTGTATTGACGCGGCATTTAGGCGTGTTAGAGGGGTGCTCAGTGTATGTTCTGGTTACACAGGCGGGCACACTGATAACCCGACCTACAAAGCTATTTGCACAGGCAATAGCGGGCATGCCGAAGTGGTTAAGGTTGAATTTGACGCCAGCATTATCAGCTTTGAAACATTACTCGCGATGTTTTTCACTTTGCATGATGCTACCCAGTTAAACCGCCAAGGTAACGATATAGGCACTCAATACCGCAGCGTTGTGTATTACCATGATCAGCAACAACAATTACAAACACAGGCCGTTATTGCAGAGCTGCAGACTCATGTTAGCGAGCCTATAGTAACCGAGGTAAGCCCAGCAACCACTTTTTACCCTGCTGAAAGTTTTCACCAAGACTACTACAATGAAAACCCAAAACAAGGCTACTGTAGTATTTTAATTGCGCCTAAGTTGCACAAGTTTGAAACCGAATTTAGCGAATTTTTAAGTGAATAAAGTGCTTTAAAGCGCTAACCAAATAGCCCAGCAATTTGCTGGGCTATTTGTTTTTCGGCAACTAAAAGTGATAATTAAAACTGGTAATTTGCCCCCACAAAGAAAGTTCTTCCTGCGCTGTTATAACCTAATAGCTCACCACTGGCAGCAAACCCTGTTGCTGCAGTAAAATATTCTTTATCAGTAATATTTTCTATTCGAGCAGCTAACGATAAATTCTCAAGCAACTGGTAATTGGCTGCTAAATTAAATACCGTATAGCCAGCGAGTTCAGAATCATAATACGCAATTGATGGACGCGATGATCGATATTGCATATCTAAACTGGCATCAAAATCGCCCCATGATTTAGCGAGTTGATAATTAAACGATTCAGAAGGTCTGCGTGGTAAATCTGTATTCGTCTTTTCATCTGTAGCATCTAAAAAACTAACATTAACAGAGTGTTCAAAGCCTAACGCTGAAAACTCAGCCGACAATTCTATCCCCTGCATAGATACTTTATCTATGTTAGTTGCAATATATTTACCTGAGTCTGCATCATAATTATTACTAATTAAATTATTGATACGGTTATCGAAAATAGCAATATCATAACGCCCCCATTGAGTTTCTAGGGTAACACCAAACTCATTATTTAAGGCTTCCTCAGGCTTAATATTATTATTTGGTAGGTAGTATGGGCTGTTAGTTACAAACGCATTAATTAAAGACGGCGCCCTAAATGCAGTGCCATGATTTAAACGTACCGTTACGTACTGATTCGCTTTATATCCAAGCCCAGTACTGTAAGTATTTGCACGGCCGTGGAAGTCATAATCATCGGTTCTGATAACCGCATTTGCTAACCATTGTTGATGACTATAAAACGCGCCTATAAACAACGCGTTGTTATCGCGTTTTTCTTCTGATGACGTTGCTGACGAGTTTGATAAATCCTCAGACAAGTAATTAAAACCACCTGATAAATCAAGTTCTTGCGTTAGGCTATAAAGCCCGCGGTATTCAAACTCAACACGCTCTGTGCTATACACTTGTTGCACATCGGTGCCAGTTTGGGTATTTTCTTCTTGCGATACACTCAATGAAGTACTTTGGGTATATATTTCTGAGGCTTTTTTCCAGCCTAGCTTAGCGGTATAGTTTTCAAAATCGTAGGCATCGTTACCCCATGCGTTATCATACTGCGCTTCACCTTCACTGTACTGAGACTGTAAGCTCAACTCACCTAGTTCAGCCAGTTCATACGCTAAATTAAAGCCAATGTTTTTATTTTTGTAGCCATCATCATCGTGATCTTTGGTGTATTCAGCCACAGGGTCTTTGCCAGTAACATCAAAACCATCTGTCTCTTCATAGCCTAGATTATAATTAAAGCTAAGCGCCTCTTTTGCAAGCCCACCAGCAAGCTGATAATTACTGTAACTATGACTGCCCAAAGTAGCCGAAAGCGTATTATTTGAGGCTTTACGGGTAATAATATTAATTACTCCGGCTACCGCATCAGAGCCATAAATAGCTGCTCTGGCACCTTTAATAACTTCAACACGCTCGATACTATTAACTGGAATATTAGTTAGCGATACACTACCTGAGCTTGCATCGCTCACTCTTACACCATCAACCAGTACTAAGGTATATTTAGCGCTGGCACCGCGAACAAATATATCTGCCTTTTGACCTAAACCACCGTTACGGACAATATCAATCCCAGCTATGGTATTTAATATTGCAGGTAAGTCTCGGTAATTCGCTTTTTCAATATCAGCGCGGTCGATAACTGCCACACTTGCTAATACATCATTTATAGGTTGTTCAAATTTATTAGCAGTAACGGTTATTTTTTCAATGGTTTGTTCTGCAGATGCAGAAAAAGACAGCGCAGCCGAAATGGCCACACCCAATGCAGTTTTATTTATCATGATGTTCCCTATCTCTGCCCACCGCAAAGATGTTAGTAAGTAAGATTACATCAAGGCCGGTCTCCGGACTCAGTTGCCATAGTTAAATACAGCATAACTTTACCGTTGCGGGGGCAGTGTTGGGATTGACTTCATCAATGAAAACGCACCAACTTCCCGATTATCCTACTAAAAAAATCACACCGTTGAAGTGTTTAGCAAGCACCTTGAAAATAGGCTGCTATTGTTATCTGTTTACTAAAAAATGTCAACGGACGTCTAAACATCTACAAGTTGGGTTGCGAGGTTCGAGGTTCGAGGTTCGGGGTTCGGGGTTCGGGGTTCGGGGTTCGGGGTTCGGGGTTCGGGGTTCGGGGTTCGGGGTTCGGGGTTCGGGGTTCGGGGTTCGGTAATTATCATAGATTTAAAAATAAAAAAGCCAAACAATATAACGTGTTTGGCTAAATACATGTTGCTTTGAACTAAGCGCCTGTAGCGCCTAGCTCGAAACAATAAATTAATCGCGGAAGTTTTTAAACTGAAACGGCTGACCTAAATCGGCAGTGCGCACAACTTGCATAGCAGCTTGTAAGTCATCTCGCTTTTTACCCGTTACGCGTACTTCTTCGCCTTGAATAGCCGCTTGCACTTTTACTTTAGAATCTTTAATCGCTTTTACGACTTTTTTAGCCATGTCTTTTTCGATGCCCTGCTTTAGTGCAACGTTACGAAAAACATTTTTACCTGCGCGAGAAATCTCTTGAAGTTCTAGGCTCGCAACATCCATCCCACGCTTAGAAACTTTACCAGCTAAAATATCAAACAACTGCATAACCTGAGCATCTGCTTCAGCTTTTAATTTAATTGTTTTATCGTTTAATTCAATTGAGGCATCGACCCCTCTAAAATCAAATCGAGTCTCTAATTCACGATTGGCGTTATCAACCGCGTTTTGTGCTTCGTTCATTTCTACTTCAGATACAATATCAAATGAAGGCATGATGTTCTCCTAACTAGCTAATCTTAATTTTATGCGGCAATTATAACGTTAAAATGATAAATCTTTACACTTTTCTGCATCTTGTTCAGGTGCGATACTAATTTAGTTTGATATACTGAGGCTTCTTTTTTATACGATTTTAGGATTTTTTGTGACGAGGCGTGTTTACCAAGCTATTTTTTTAATTAGTATTGTCGCATTTACCTTCTTATTTGCTAAAGAGGTAAAAGGCGCTGCAAACTTATTTCCGCATATAGATAAAGTGGCGCATTTTGGTATTTTCTTTTTACTTGCCATTATTATGGATAAAGCCTTTAAACTGCCTTTATATGCACAAATATTGCTGTTAGCTGGCTATGGTGCCGCAATAGAAATTATGCAAGATAGCCTCCCTTACAGACAAGCATCACTGGCCGATTTTGTTGCCGATTTTATTGGTGCGGCAAGCTACTTTCTAGCTAAAGCGCTATTAACACTACGTAAAAAGAAGCGTTATGGCTAACATACTTGTTGTTGGTGATGGTGCTATTGGCTTGTTATTTAGCCATTTTTTAGCTAAACGTCACACTGTTTACATCCTTACCAAAAAGGGCACAGTCAATACGCGCTTTTATAGCTGTGGTGATGCTCCTTCGGAAAAAATTAACGCTACTTTCATCTCACAACAGCAATTAGCTCAAGCTCCCGAGTTTGACATTGTTTTATTCACTGTTAAAGCGTTTGCAGTGCAACAAGCCTATGCGCAAGTAAAACCTTTTCTAGGCAAGAGTGCTCATATTGTACTAAGTCATAATGGCATGGGTAATGTTGAACAATTAAATGCACAGTTAACACAGCAGCAATCGTTGTACTTTTTAACCACTAGCATGGCTGGATTTAAGTCAAACCCTAATATTGTGCAGCATACTGGAAACGGGCAAAGTGTATTAGGGGGCTGTAATCAACTAGCTATTCAAAATCTTCAACAGTTTAGTGCGCAATTACACACTATTCCGCAATTAATTGTCAGCAACAATATTGAGCAACTGCGGTTTGAAAAGCTACTAGTTAATATTGCCATAAATCCATTAACCGCTCTGTACAATATAAAAAATGGCCAGTTGCGTGCGCCACAGTTCAATAGCTCAATTATTAATTTATTAACAGAGGCGTGCCTTATTGCGACCGCGCTAAAACTTAATATTAAGCTTATCGATGCCCTCGAGCGCGCCTACAAGGTAATGAGTTTAACCGCAGAGAATTACTCATCTATGCATCAAGACGTTATGCACAATAGGCAAACTGAGATCATGGCAATTTGTGGTTATATTAGTGAGCAAGGCAAGCGACATAATATTGCGACCCCGTATAACGACGATTTACTCACTGAAATTCTGGCAAAAAAAAGCGCGGAATAAATCCGCGCTTTTAAAATATTTAGCCATTAACGACGATAGACTTTTACAGTGGTAAAGCCTTCTTCGTGAAGAATAAGCGCTTGTAACTGGCTCATTACCCCTTTTTGGCAATATAAGTAATAGTCTTTGCCTTTAGGTAAATCACCAAACTTAGTTGCTAAACGGAAAAACGGTAAATGGATAACTTCAATACCATCAATTTCAAGCGGTGCGGCATCTTCTTCCTCAGGTGAGCGAATATCAACAACAACCGCTCCTTCAGGTAACTCTGTAACTGACTCAGCCTCTTTAAGCTCTTGCTTAGCTTCAACATCAATATCGCGCACATCCATAACACGGGCGTTATCAATAACGGTATTTAATACATCAAAATCAAACTTCTCCTCTTCTGCTTTAATGACTTCAATTTTGGCTTTAACTGTCGGCTTTTTAGAGATCACACCACAGTATTCAGGCATCGTCTCAGCCATTTCTGCAGTGCCTATTTGGCGCGCTATATTGATGATCTCTTGCTTATCATGTTGAATAAGAGGACGTAAAATCAGCGTTTCGGTTACACGGTCAATAACACTTAAGTTAGCTAAGGTTTGGCTAGACACCTGACCTATACTTTCACCCGTTACCAAAGCTTGAATATTTAGTTTTTCAGCAACGGCACTACCCGCTCGCATCATCATACGTTTAAGCACAACACCCATTTGGCTGTTTTCAACGTTTTCTAAAATTTCCGCAACAACTGGTTCAAAATCAACAGTAATAAACTTAACTTTATGCGTAGAGCTGTATTGTTTCCATAGGTAGTAGCTCGCTTGCTTAACCCCAATTTCATGGGCAGCACCACCTAAGTTAAAGAATAAAAAGTGTGTACGAGCGCCTTTACGGATCATCTGGTAACTGGCAACGCCAGAATCAAACCCACCAGACATAAGCGATAATACATCGTCTTGTGTTGGCAGTGGAAAGCCCGCCATTCCTAAATGGGTTTGCGTCACTATGTAAGCTTTTTCGTCTTTAATTTCTAAACGAATTGTTACCTCAGGGCGGCTTAGCTTTACTCGCGCACCTTCAACGTGTTGATTAAGCCCACCACCAACGTAGCGCTCTAGTTCAGTTGAAGTAAAATCATGTTGACCTATGCGCTTAGCACGCACACAAAAGGTTTTACCAATAATAGTATGGCCAACTAACGCGATGGTTTTTTGATAAATGTCATCAAGGGTTTTGAAGTCTGTTTCGGTTACTTCAATAAACTGTACGATGCCAGGAATACGTTGCAAACTATCGATAAAATCAAGGCGAGTTTGAGCATCGTCTAGTTTTGTAACAACTGAAATGTTATCCCAGTTATTACGTACTTGTACTTTTTCGTCAACACGACGCAATACAATTTTAATGTTATTTTCTAACACTTTAGTAAAGCGTTTACGGACTGAACGGCTTTTAATGGCTATTTCAGGGTGAAGTTTGACGATAAATTTAAGCATAGTTTAACTCTTAGACTGCGGGAATTCGCGCACCCAGGTATTGGGCGCGGCGGATTATAGCAAAAAAATTAACGCCTAGGAACTAACCAACTTAACGGGCTTAAGGATTCTGGGGAGCTGAATTTGCTAAAAGAGTGTACTTGTCTCTTAACTGATTAATTTTATTTGCGCTTTTTTCGGTGCTATAGGCTTTAAATAAAGTCAGTACTTTTACAATACCAGGGTAAATATCTTGCTCAACCAGCACGCCACTGAGTCTTCTTGCTTTCATATAGGGTGTCCAAAAGCTGACCGTTAATTTTAGCGTATGAGCAAGCTCGATTGCATCTTGTTCATCAATGGTAATTATTTCACTGTCACGCAAGGCCAAAATAATGTTGCGCACTTGCTCAAGTAGCTCCTGCTGAAAATCAATGTAACCTTGTTTTAAATGGCTATCGCGAGCGAGAATATCGCCAAGATTGTCGTAAAAAAAGTGGTAGCGCCACATTAATTCAAACAATGAATCTAAGTAAGGGCCGAGATGTTCAAAAGCATCATCACCTTTATTGACTGGCTTAAAATGAGTACTTAAATGATCGCGATAGAGTGCAAATATATGGCGAATAATGTCTTCTTTATTTTTAAAGTGGTAGTACAGATTACCCGGACTCATACCTAAACTCGATGCGATATGATTAGTAGATATTGCTCTTTCACCATGTTCATTAAACAATGAAATACTGGTTTGAATTATTTTATCCTTGGTATTCATATACTCATTACTCAATTTTCGAAAATACGATGCTGCATTAAAATAATCCGCCTAGTATAAACAAATCATTGCATTTGTAACACTGCGCAGCTGCAGTTATATACAATTTACTCACAAGGCTGCTTTGCACACTAAACACTGCTACACTACGGCTAAAAATAATAACACAGTAAATATTATGAAAGTGACCGCAATCTACCCAGGCACATTTGACCCTCTTACCAACGGCCACACTGATTTAATTCAGCGTGCGGCTAAAATGTTCGATACCGTTATTGTAGCTATTGCTCATAACCCAAGTAAAAAACCGTGTTTTACTTTAGAAGAACGCGTTGATTTAGCGAATGAAATTTTAAGCCATTTAGATAATGTAAAGGTCATTGGCTTTTCAGGACTGCTGGCTGATCTCGCTCGCGACCATAATGCAAATGTACTGATCAGAGGCATAAGAGCGGTTTCTGATTTTGATTATGAATTTCAGCTCGCAAATATGAACCGCCGTTTAAACCCTGATTTAGAAAGTGTATTTTTAACACCTGCTGAGCGTAATACTTTTATATCATCAACCTTGGTAAAAGAAGTTGCGCGCCATAACGGGGATGTGAGTGAGTTTGTTGACACCATAGTAATGAAAGCCCTGCAATCTAGGCTGGGGAAAACCAAGCATTAAACACAACACCTAGCGTATCATTACATTGCGCTAGGTAGCTTCGCTCTTACTGGAAACAAAACGTTCTTAAGCCTCACTAAGCCCAAAAAATCTTTATTGATAAATAGTGCCAAGGCCATTATAAAATCAAAGAGAATAACGCCAAACCCGTATGCAGCCCAAAACCACCAGTAATCAATGTTGCCTTTAACTTGAACATCATAATGCATCCCCAAAAATAAACAGGTATTAATCCCCAACCCCAGAATTAAGTAATAAAAAGCAATAGGCGTGTTTTGCAACGTTATTTTTCGCCACAAAAAAGTATCAAAATAGTTGTGAGATCAAATATGAAATAATCTTTATAAGTAGAAGTTTCGAGGCTTAAAAATGCACTTAGAAAATAAGAGATCATCATTATTAATGAAATATGCAGTAAACTTTTATCTTGTTTATTAATGCTCGAAGAAAGGTTAAATAGAAAAGCGATTAAAAATAACCACAATATAAAATTACCTAAATTCTCGCCAACTTTAACAAGCAGCCATAATAGATCCGTCATTATAGGCTTTTAAACTCAGTGCGTGATCTAAATAAACGACCTTTAAGTTTCATTAGCCCTAAAAAGTCTTTATTGATAAAAATAGCAATAATCATTATTAAGTCAATAATATTAACCCCCATGGAGTATAGACTCCATAACCACCAAGGCTCTGAATTCCAGTTTATATAAAGATCTACATAAATAGCATAAGTTAAACATGCATTTATAATTAAACCGCTTACAATATAGTTTTTAGCTACAGAGCTTTGAAAACTTGAAACCTGTAATGCTAAAAAAATGATTAGGATTGTGGCAAAATCAAAAAAAATCCAGTTCAAATAAGCGTTTTGAAAAATGTAAAGGAAGTCACTTAGCAGGTAGGAAAAAAACATGATTGTGGCTAAATAGACCAAAGATTTATTTGGCGTATTTATACTCGATACCAAAGTGTACAACATGGCCATTAAAAAGCCCCACTGTATAAATGCATCGATATAATCTGCTAAAAACAAGTCAACATAATACATTTATCGGATTTGATTAAGCTCAGGGTTTTTAAATAAAGAAATGAGTTTATTCTTAAGGATGTGTAAGCCAAGAAAGTCACGGTCTACGATTAAAGCAATGATCATTATAAGGTCAACTACATTTATAGTAAAAGTGTAAACATCCCAGAATATCCAAGGATCAGTGTTTCCATAAATGTAAATATCTAAATACATAGAAAAAAAGAAGAGTGAATTTATTGATAAGCCTGTAATCAAGTATAAAAATGATCGAGTCGTTTTTTTTATAAAAAAGTAAACTATTGAAAGTGCTACGAGCGTTACAACATCGTATATTGCCCAATCTAGATACAATGTATTTTTTAAAGAAAGCCAAGTAAGAAAGTAGTCTGATAGCGTATAAGAGATCATCATAACAAATGAACTGAGCAATAGGGTCGTACCTCTTTTAACTTCTAAAGTGTATACAAACACATTAAAGAAAAAAGCCATTAAAAAACCCCACATCACAAAGGCGGATAGGGAGAACAACCCAAAAAACTCAGTTAAAAACATCGAAAACCTTAATTATCACTTTGGTTTAATAGGAACTACAATACCACCGCCTCGCTGAAGATCCGCTCCGCCTGCAGCAGCCATCGCCTCTTGAGATATACTTACTGTATCAGATTGTAGGGTTTTAGGGCTAGCAGTTTGTTCCATTGCAGGCTTTAATTGTTGCGTTTTGTTGTATGCTTGCATTTGTACTTGGCTGTTCGCTGAAATTTGCATGTGATTAATCCTTTTGAGTGTTAAATTTATTATTGGCGCAAATTTAAATCACACCATCTGAAGCAGTTACTAAATAACTGCAGTAACGTATTGCCTACGTTGATTAATTGACTCAACAACACGCTACAGAATAATAAAAGCAAACGATATGCCAACTTTAAATTAATAGTATGTTAATTTAAAAATTATTTTATTTTACTCAAAAAAAAACGCACCGGGGTCACCGTGCGTTTTTTATCCTAGGGATTGCTTAAGCCACGTTTTTACAGGGGATCTCCATGCTATTACTTGGCTTTAACATATATTCCATTGCGACTTCATCACAGTTTTCTTTACGTAAACATAACTCACAATCTTTCATGACTTTTTCAGGTAAGCTCTCTTTACTACAGAAACTAAAGCGCTGATTTTCGAAAAAGTCAGGAACACGAGTCAGAACGATGACACGATTGAGTGCCAATTTTTTGGCTTTTACCAACAAATGTTCGACCAGTTCTCGCCCCTGCCCTGTTACAGCGCTTTTAGGGTCAATGCCTAATGAACGTATTTCAGCTAATCCTGTATCGTAAATATATAGCGAAGCACAACCCGATACCTGACCGTTTATCTCAGTTACGGCAAACTCATTAATTGAGTGCACCATATCACTTTTAGCACGCGGTAAGTTTTCGCCGACTGTTGCCCAGTGCTGTACGAGTTTAGCAATTGCTTCTACGTCATCTAAGTTGGCATCACGAACCGTTATTTGCTGTTTTTTTTTCGCGTCTTTCACCGCTTTGCTTACTTGCTCTAATGATGTACCGCCAAGCGCTTGGCGTGCTTTAATACAGGCATCAATTTCAAGTACCGGATAGACATCATCCTCAAACACGGGGTTTACTGATTTATACTGCTCTAGAGAAAGTTGCTCTAACGTTTTATCTTCACTAATGGCTAGTTGCACCAATACCCCTACAATATGGTGCCCTTCTCTAAACGGAACACCTTTAGCCACTAAGTAATCAGCCAGTTCGGTTGCATTTGCGTGGCCACCTTTTGCCGCTGCAAGTGTTTTATCTGCTTTAACTTTAATGCCTTTAATACACGCTTGTGCCATATGAATACACGCAAGCCACGTTGGCATGGCATCAAAAATGCCTTCTTTGTCTTCTTGCATATCTTTATTGTAAGCAAGTGGCAGTGCTTTTAAGGTCATCATCATTGCGCTAAACGCACCAAACACCCGCCCTGTTTTACCACGAATTAGCTCTAATGCATCTGGGTTTTTTTTCTGTGGCATTAAAGATGAACCCGAGGTCACATTATCGGCCAGTTCAATAAAGCCAGCTTCTCCCGAGTTATAAAAAATCAGGTCCTCAGACATCCGCGATAAATGGATCATAGAAATAGACGCACAGCTTAATAGCTCAACCACAAAGTCACGATCAGAAACGCCATCAAGGCTATTTTTAGTCGCACCGGTAAAGCCTAACCCTTGTGCAAGTGCATGGCGATCAATTGGGTATGCAGTGCCAGCAAGTGCACCACTGCCAAGTGGGCAGTAGTTCATTCTTGCTTGGGCATCTTGTAATCGGCTTTCATCACGCTCAAGCATTTCTACATAAGCCATACACCAATGGCTAAACAGTACGGGCTGTGCCCGCTGTAAGTGCGTATAACCTGGCAGTATTGTGCCAAGTTCACGTTCAGCCAAACTAATAAATTCAGCTTTTAATTGTGCAATTGCTTTTAAAATATGATCGGCGGTATCGCGGCACCATAACCTAAAGTCGGTAGCAACTTGATCGTTACGGCTTCGACCTGTGTGTAATTTTTTAGCTAAATCACCCACTTTTTCAATTAGCGCAGCTTCAACATGAGAATGAATATCCTCAGCACCTGAGGTGGCAACCGCATGTGGTTCTGCTTTTACTTCTTCAAGTAACTCATAAAGTGCCGATACCAGCTTTTTGTGCTCGTCGTTAGATAACACATTCACTTGTTCAAGTGCACCAGCCCATGCAACAGAGCCAATGATATCTTGCTCTGCTAATTGATAATCGAAGGGAAGTGAATCGTTAAACTGTTTAAATGCTTCATCTGGACCCGTAGAAAAACGTCCGCCCCATAATGCCATGAAATCTCTCCAAACCCGATAATAGCCCCTTAATTCCAAGGGGCGTAAAAAATTACTTTTTAGCTAATGCTGAAATTCTGCTTGATAGCGAGAATAAACGAATAAAGCCTTCTGCGTGCGATTGGTCGTAAACATCATCTTCACCAAAGGTAGCAAAATCTTCGCTATATAAACTGTTAGGTGATTTTTTCTGAACCGCAGTGACTTGGCCTTTATAAAGCTTAAGCACCACTTCGCCCGTTGCTAGTGTAGACAACGCTTCTGCACCGGCTAAAATAGAATCTTTTAGCGGCGTAAACCAACGACCGTCGTAGACTAAGTGTGAAAATTCACCCCCGAGTACTTCTTTCCATTTACGGCTCGCTTTATCAAGTACTAACTCATCAATAGCTTGCAGCGCCGCCATGATCACAGTGCCGCCTGGCGTTTCATAACAACCACGCGATTTCATGCCCACTAAACGGTTTTCTACAATATCGACACGGCCCACACCATGAGGTGATGCAATATCGTTTAATTTAACTAAACAACCATAAGGTTTAAGCTCTTCGCCATTTACAGCAACTACTTCACCTTCAACAACCGATAAAGTGACGTGTTCAGCTTTATCAGGTGCTTGCTCTGGTGAGTTAGTCCAGGTCCATACTTGCTCACTTGGTTCACACCAAGGATCTTCAAGTTCACCGCCTTCGTGTGAAATATGCCATGCGTTAGCATCACGACTATAAATTTTTGTTGCTGACGCAGAACATGGAATGTCACGTTCAGCTAGGTAATCAAGCAATGATTCACGGCTTGATAAATCCCACTCACGCCATGGCGCAATCACTTTTAAATCAGGTGCAAGTGCGGCAAAACATGATTCAAAACGTACTTGGTCGTTACCTTTACCCGTACAGCCATGAGAAAGTGCATCGGCACCTACTTTACGTGCAATTTCAACTTGCGCTTTAGCAATGATTGGACGCGCCATAGAAGTACCAAGTAAATAAGTCCCTTCATATATAGAACCCGTTTTAAGCGTTGGGTAAATATAATCGCTTACCATCTCATCTTTTAAATCAACCACGTAACACTCAGATGCACCAGACGCTATAGCTTTAGCTTCCACGCCTTCAAGTTCTTCAGCGCCTTGGCCAACATCGGCAACAAAAGCAATAACTTCACAGCCGTAGTTCTCTTTTAACCATGGCACGATAGCCGATGTATCAAGACCACCTGAATAGGCTAAAACGACTTTTTTAATTGAACTCATAGGTGTTCCTTAACAAAATTTGGATTTAACAATGTAACTAATAGCGCATTTTGCGCATGCATGCGGTTTTCTGCTTGCTGTATAATTTTTGATGCAGGGCCATCCATTACCTCAGAGGTAATTTCAAACTCACGGTGTGCCGGTTGGCAATGTAATACCGTAGTTGCACCGGTTTTTTCTAACAATGCCTGATTTAATTGATAAGGCATGTATTTTTCTTTTACTTGCTCAAGGGGAGTTGTATCCCCCATCGATACCCAGGTATCGGCGTAAACAACATTAGCACCAACTGCAGCCTCAACCCTGTCACTTACCATTACAGAAGCGCCATTCATCGCAGCTATTTGCTCTGCTTTTTTAAGCACTTGCGAATCAGGTGAACACCCTTTTGGTGTTACAGCGACAAAATCGGTTCCTAAAGTAGCGGCTAACAGCATCAATGAATGCGTTACATTATTGCCCTCACCTAAGTAGGCAAGCTTTAACTGGCTAACATCACCGTGTACTTCTTGTAGTGTTAAAAAATCAGCTAATGCTTGGCATGGGTGATATAAATCACACAAACTATTAATCACAGGAACGGATGAATACTCACCGAGTGTCGTTAACGTACTGTGCTGATTAACCCGCGCTACAATCCCATCGGCCCAAGTCGAAATATTTAAGGCAAAATCTTTTATTGATTCGCGGGCGCCCATTGCACCATTTTGTTGGTCAAGGTAAACCGCATGGCCCCCTAAACGGTTTATACCGATATCAAATGAAAGGCGAGTACGTAAACTTTGCTTTTCAAACAAAGTAACCACTGACTTACCAGCTAGTACTTGGCTATATTTACTTGGGCTTTCTTTAATATCTTGCGCTAACTTTAATAAATTTAGTGCGCCTTGTTGGTCTAATTCTAGACCCGTTAAAAAATCTTTAAACATGTTCAACCTATGGTGTTACTTTAGTTCCGACATGCTCGCCTTGCAGCAAAGCAGTTAAGTTTTCTGGCTTTTGCCAGCTGGAAATGTACACACCGCGTCGTAAATGTTGGGCAGCGTGAAGACTGGTCTTAACTTTGACCTCCATCCCGCCCAAAATTACTCCCTCTGCAATTAAAGTATCAATGTGTTTTGTGTCAAGTTGATGTAAAGGCTGCTTATTGGCATCAAGTACCGCCTCTACATCTGTCATAAAAATAAGTTCTGCATTTAAATTATTAGCCATTGCGGCTGCTGCTTCATCGGCATTAACGTTGTATAACAAGCCCTGCTCATCAAAGCCGATAGAGCTGATGATTGGTAACCGGCCAGCACTGAGTAAATCATTAATAATAGAATCTGCATTGTTGTGACATTGACCTACTTGACCCAATGCTTTTAATTTTTGCGAAGCGGTGATCCCTGCTTCATATAAACTTAACCCCACCGGCTTATGACCAACACTAATTGCTTGCGCCATGAGTTGTTTATTTGCCGCACCCGCAAGGGCCCCAACAATATAAGGCATCTGTTCTTTAGGGCTAATACGCAAACCTTGGTGTTTAGCACTGGCAAAACCGGCCTCTTTTAACCAGCTATCAACTAATGAACCACCCCCATGCACAATCACAAACTGTGCATCATCTTGCTCGTTGAGTATTTCAAATAATGCTTTAGCGGCATTTTCAGTATTGAGTACTGCACCACCGAGTTTAATAACCCACGTTTTACTGCTCATCTAAACGCTCCTATTAGACCTGTAGTGTGAGGCAAGCCCATTGATAAATTAATACATTGCAAAGCCTGACCAGCTGCCCCTTTTAATAAGTTGTCAATTGCTGCCATTACTATTAACTGTGAACCTTGCTGCTGCCACGCAATATCTACATAAGGTTGTTTGGCCACCCCTTTAATTGAGGGGATTTTGCTGCCAAGCAAACGAATTAATGGCTCATCAGCCAATACTTGATAAGCTTTAGCTACTTGCTCACTGGTCACACCCGGCTTTAATTGCACATAAATAGTTTCTAAAATACCGCGCGGGAAATTACCTAAATGAGGAGTAAATAACACCTCATGACCAAGATGCTGTTGTATTTCAGGCCCGTGCCGGTGATTAAACAAACCATAGGGTGCCAGCGAAACTTCGCAAAAATGAGTCCCTAGGCTGGCTTTACGCCCTGCGCCCGTTACACCAGAAACCGCATTAATAATAATTTTTTCATCACTCAACAAGCACGCTTGTTGAAGAGGCTTTAATGCATTTAATGCAGCCGTTGGGTAGCAGCCAGCAACAGCAATTAGCTGAGCATCAGTAATGGCTTTACTATTCCATTCAGCAAGACCATAAGCCGCTTGATTAAGTAGTTCTGGGTGTTGGTGTTCAAAACCATAATAAGTAACGTAATCATCATTACTTGCAAGACGATAGCCACCGGAAAGGTCAAATACCTTTTTGCCCATCGCTAAAAACTGAGGCGCTAAATCCACACTTACTTTATGATCGGTGCACAGACAAACGTAATCTGCTGAATGAGTGATATCAGCAAGTGCATGTTCATTTAGTGGCTGCAGAGGTAAATCAAGTAATCCTAAATGCTCAGGATACAATTCACTAAGCAATTTATGTTTATCTAAACTTTGCGCTGATACATAACAACCAGTTAGCGAAAGAGTTGGATGCTTTACTACTAAGCTAGCCAGTTCTGCGCCGCTGTAACCGCTGGCACCTATAATTACTACGTTCATTATTTACTCTTTATCTAAAATTAGTGACCACATTCCATGTTGTTTGTTTACACTAGGGTATAACCCAGCCAAACAGATTAAATTTATGAGTGATAACTATCGTCGTATTATTTTCATGGCGTAACTTTAATATATTTATGCTTAAAAAGTGAATTGATATTCATCATAAATACTTTTATATTGTTATGCAATTAAAATGAATACTTATTTTGGAATTTTTTATGTCTCTGCCGTCATTTATTTCGATGTACCAGCAATTGATTGCTGCCCCCTCTATCAGTGCCATTGAAGATCATTTATGTATGAGTAATAAAAGTGTCATTGAATTGCTAGCCCAATGGTGTGAAAGCTTAGGTTTTAACTGTGAAATAATAGAGTTAGAAGGCAACAAGGGTCGCTACAACTTATTAGCAAAACGCGGTCAAGGCGACGGCGGTTTAATGCTGGCAGGGCACACTGATACAGTGCCATTTGATGATAGCCGTTGGAATCAAAACCCATTTAAATTAACCGAGCTCGATAATAAATTATATGGCTTAGGTAGCATTGATATGAAAGGTTTTTTTGCTTTTGTACTGCAGGCTATTAGTGAGCTTGATGAAAAGCAACAAACACAACCAATTTTAATATTAGCCACCGCAGACGAAGAAACCACTATGGCTGGCGCACAACAAATTTGTAAGCACCCAAATTTAAAACCAAGTCGCTGTATTATTGGTGAGCCTACTGATATGACGCCAGTATTTACTCATAAAGGTCATATGACTTCAGCGATAAGAGTCGTTGGCCGTTCAGGACATAGCTCAGATCCCGAACGGGGTCTTAACGCCATCGAAGTGATGCATAAAGTGATTACAAAATTGCTAATCTTAAAAGAACAACTTAAGAATAAATATTCAATAAATCACTTTGAAATTCCTTACCCAACGCTCAATTTAGGCAATATTCATGGGGGCGATAATGCTAATAGAATTTGCGGTTGCTGTGAAATGCACATTGATATGCGCCCTCTACCTGGCTTAAGTGTACAAGAGCTGCAAGCATTGCTGCTTGATGCAACCTTCGATATAAACCAGCAATACCCTAATTCGGTTAGTGTGATTGATTTACATGAGCCAATTCCAGCATTTACAGGAAGCACCGACAGCGCTTTAGTTAAACTAGCCGAAAATATAGCAGGGCAAAAAGCGGTGGCTGTTAATTACTGTACTGAGGCACCATTTATACAACAACTGGGCTGTGAAACCATCGTCATGGGACCGGGTTCAATTAACCAAGCGCATCAGCCCGATGAATATTTAGCGATGGAAAAAATCAAGCCTTCGCAACAAATTATCAGCAACCTCATAAAGGCGAGTTGCTTTTAATCAGTAACAAAAAAGACGCTTAATCGCGTCTTTTTTTATAGCATTTATATTTAACCTGAACTCTGAATAATAAATCTATCTCAAGCAGCTATTTTCAGCGCTAACTGCGTTGAATTTACTTGCAATAGGCTAGCTATTGACGCGTAAGTTCGCCTTGTTTTCACTGAAAATCTCTGGCTAGTGAAAATAAACATAAATATCATTTTTTGACTCAATATGTTAGTAAATCTCTTAACCAGAGTTCAGGTTAGTTACATATATTTTCGTAAATATTTTTTAAATACCGGATCTGTTTGTGCCAACTCTTTCTGCTCTTCTAATATCTCTTTTAAAATAGCACCTGATGTAAGCGGGTTCGCAAGCACCACTCTAAAAACCACAGTTGGTTGATTATCATATTGAATTGGCGTTAAACGTGTACGCGATACAAATGAGCGACCTGATTCACGTTGTCGTTTTTGCATGCTAGCAGTAAAGCGATTAAGCGCGGCAAAGATATCTAAACGGGTTTGTGCATCTGCCTGTGCTATCGCATTTTTAATTTGCTTAGGGACATAACGATAAGTTAATAAACACAGCTCAGGTTCAGATATTAATTCAAAGTCTTCATCTACTTTTATCAAATCAGCAAAGTAACGGGCTTTTTTAATACTGCGATCGATAAGCATTTCATAGCCTTTACGACCAATAACACGTAAGCAAGCATGCACTAACATCGCCATCCCAGGGCGACTCCCCTCAAGTGTATGGCTGCCTAGGTCTTTAGAGCCTTTACGTAAAATATATTCAGCATGATGTTCTATGGCATCGGTAGCAGCAGGATCTTTAAACAACACCAAACCAGCCCCCATCGGCACATACATTTGTTTATGTGCATCAATGGTAATTGAATCTGCTTGCTCAATCCCTTTTAATAAATGCCTATGGGTATTAGAGAGTAAAGTAGCTCCGCCCCATGCTGCATCAACATGAAAGTGGCAATTAATTTCGTGTGCTAAATTAGCCATGTCTTCAAGTGGGTCAATATTACCGGTTTCTGTCGTCCCGGCTACACCAATAATTGCCATCACTTTAATGCCTTGCGCTTCAAGCTCTAGCGCTTTTTCTCGCATAGCATCTACATCAACTTTATTATCAGCCGATGTTTTAATACCAATTAAATTCTCACGGCCAATGCCTAATAAATCTACCGATTTGCCTAACGAGTAGTGACCTCGTTCAGAGATTAAAACTGCCAGCCCTTTGTAACCATAATGAAGCATTCCCGCCACTAAACCCTGCGCAGCAATGCCTTTAAAGTTGCCATCTGCTTTTAATAAGCGGTTGCGGGCAATCCAAAGCGCAGTAATGTTAGCCACGGTGCCGCCAGAGCAAAATGCCCCTAAAGAGGTTTTTGCACTGTGCATCCATTTAGAATAAAAGCCATCATTTTGCCCATAAGCTAAATGATGCATCATTCCTAAAACTTGACGTTCTAATGGAGTAAATGCTTTTGAAGTTTCTATTTTTACAAGGTTTTGATTTAGCCCAACCATTAATTTCGATAACGGCAATAAAAAGTGTGGCAGAGCAGATGTCATGTGACCAATAAAGCTTGGCGCTGCGGTATGTACAGAATGAGCAACCAGCTGTTCCATAATATCTTGGGCATAGCAAGACACAAACGTTGGCTCTTCAGGGATAGCCGCCGATTGAAAATCTTTTTCTATTTCATGTAATGGTTTTTCAATTGCCGCGATATTTTCGTTTAAGAAACCTGCTAAATTACTCGAAATTTCAAGCTCTATTTTGCTCAAAGTTGAGTCAGGGGCCTCTGGAACGGTAAATATCCGTTTGAGGCTTTCTTTAGAGGCGACGGCACAACGCTTTTGATCCATCTTCATACCTAGTGTGTGACTAAAACACCTGTTAGTTTGTAAAACACGCTAATTTAAGGGTGTTTTTAAGCAACGGCATTTCTAAAAAATTGCGCTAACTTTACTGCAATATGACAAAAATGTCTCGTTTTAAGCCATAAAAGACAATACAAAATAGATAACATCTCACTATTTTTTATATTTAGTACAAAGGGTAATTAAAATATTGGGCATTTATACTTTTTAAGTATAATAAATCTAACAAACAATAAGGATGTTACATGCTAAAAGGAAATCTAAAATTAACACGGTTGGCGCTCGGTACCGTCTTTTTTTTAGTCAGCTTAATAAGTTACAGTTACTACACCTACACCACTATCAATAATGATGTGATACGCAGTATTGATAATCGCCTGTTAAATGCCGCCACCAGCGTAAAGTATATTTTAGGTAGTGATTATCACGATAAAATAGCGCAAGAAATCAGTTTTTCAAGCTATCAAAATAAAGCCGACCAACTTTCGGCATTAGCCAACGATTTAAATATAGATTATTTATATTCAATGGTACTGATTGATGAAAACGTTTACTTTACTGCCTCTAGCTACACCCAAGATGATCAAAATAACGGTAAGGTTACTCAGTTTTTAGATCTATACCCTGAAGCCACGCCAATCACTACGGCTGCATTTTTATCAACGGCCCCTATTTTTGAAACTTCAACAGCGCATCGCGGTCATTCTAAAACAGTGTATATTCCCCATCTGGCAAAAAATGGCAGAACTTATATTACGGCTGCAGATATTAGCGTTGATAAAATTAGCAGTGCGTTGAACACAGACTTGTATCAATCTGTGTTTCATTTTGGCTGCGTAATTATTATTTTATTAATAGTGTATATTTTTTATTATTATGGGGTACGTCGTTCATTAATGAGGGACCATGCAAGCGGATTTGCAAATCATATCGCTTTAGAAAAACGACTGAAAAAAAGTAATGAGCATCATTTGCAAATTGCGATTATTTTAGTGAACGAAATTGATAATATCAGTCGTTTTTTTGGCACAAAAACAGCCGATGAAGTGATGAAAAAGCTGCTTATTCACTTTAAGCAGCAAGTGCGTTTGCACGCACGTATTTATCGTATTGCAACTAATAAACTCGCTATTTTAACTGATAAAGAAACTCCCTCTGATGAGCTATACAGTATCATTCAATCGCATAATAAAAATATACCGTTTTTAAATCAGCCGTTCATTTATATTACCCTTAACGCCGGTGTGGCAAGAGGTAATAAATCATTACTACTTAAAAATGCTCATATTGCGTTACTGCAATCAAAGCAAGGCGATCAGAGCATAGTTAACTATTGTGAGGCAATTAACGACGCTAAATCTCTATATTTATATAATGTTGAAATAGCCAAAGAGATTCGCGAAGCATTTGATGCTCACCGTGTTGTTCCTTACTTTCAACCGGTTATTAATACGCATACCGATGAAATTATTAAGTATGACTGCTCACCAAGAATAGTCACCTCACAAGGGGAGATTTTAACCCCTGATATCTTTACGAATGCGGTAAATAGACTGCGTATGAATGGCATGTTAACCCGCACCCTATTTACTCAATGTGTCTCGCGTTTTCGTAAATCGGCAATTTGTTGGGAGTTAACGCTGTGCGCTGAAAATATTGCAGATCCCACTATTTATGATCATATTGCCTATGAGCTTCATCGCTACCCAAATCCTGAAAATATTACTATTTCAATTTTGGAGTCGCAGGTTATTTCACATTATTACGAAATAAAATCATTTATTGCGATGGTAAAAAGTAAAGGGGCAAAGGTGGTGATGCACTGTTGGGGGAATGAGTTTATTAATACCCTTAATACATTAAAGGTTGAGGTTGATGGCATTAAACTCGATGGTGCAATCACTAAGCAGCTAGTAAACGATGCAAACACGTCGCTATTTATAGCCTATATCGCTGATATAGCCCGGCAACTTGAACTTGAATTGGTTGTTGAAGCGGTAGAAAATAATACGGTTGCAGAGTTACTCAACCAACTAAATGTGACGCTGATGCAAGGTAGTTACCTTGGCAAACCAACGCCACATGTGACTCACTTTAAAAAGCAATGAGTTAACTATTGAGATTGATGATTAAGCGGTGACTTTGCTGGCCACTGGCCCAGTACTTTCGCTCAAAAGGTGTAATTGCTTCGTCTGATTCAAACAATTCGGTTTCACATGGATGGCCTGCTAATTCGAGCGCTCTGGCAAACTCTTTAACATAGATATCCCAATTACTTCGCACTTCAAGTAAACCACCTAGCTTTACAATAAACGGGAAGATAGCCGCCCCATGCCAGCGCCGTTGAATGTGCTTAGACTTAGGCCACGGGTTAGGGTAAAGCAAATAGTGATGGCTAGGCTGCCAATTAGCAGCCACCGCTAAACGCCAAAAGTCATTTAAGTCAGCTTGCACCAAAATGTATTGACCACTCTCAGTTTGTTTATACTCAACATCGTGCTTATCAAGTCGATGAGATGACTTGTCAATGCCTACCACTAACGCTTCAGGATGACGTTTCGCTAAATTAGCAGTGCTTTCACCAACCCCACAACAGGAGTCTAGGATAAGCGGTCCATCAAAAGCTTGCACCTTAGCATTAACTTCATCAAATGCGGTTTGAGTATGCGCTGCAATTGGCTTTTTAAACTCGGCTTGTAAGTGTTTATTAACTATTTCATCAAGCTTTTCATGAAGTCCCGCTTGATTAGATACAATACTACGTGAATTTGCATCGCTCATTAGTGTCTTAGCCCCACACCTTTTTTAATTAGCGTCAGTGCTAAAGTAAATAATACGCTGATAAACACCAACAACACCGCAATCGCAACTGTTAAATCAACATCAGAAACACCTAAAAATCCGTATCTGAATGCGTTAACCATATAAATAATTGGGTTTATTTGCGATACCATCTGCCAAAAATCAGGCAGTAAAGTGATTGAGTAAAACACCCCGCCTAAATAAGTTAGAGGCGTTAAAATAAAGGTCGGAATAATACTTATGTCATCAAAGCTGTTTGCATAAATAGCGTTGATTAACCCGCCCAAGGCAAACACCGCTGAGGTAAGAATAACAGTGGCTATAATCACAAAAATATTATGTATTTGTATATCTACAAAAAATAAAGAAACGCACGTTACAATAAAACCCACCATAATGCCTCGGGTCATGCCTCCGCCCATATAACCCAACACAATGATGTAATTAGGCACAGGTGCAACCAATAACTCTTCAATACTTTTTTGAAACTTAGTTGAGTAGAAACTTGAAGCCACATTCGAGTAAGAGTTTGTTATGACTGACATCATAATAAGGCCAGGAACAATAAACTCCATATAACTAAAGCCGCCCATATCACCAATACGCGAACCTATTAAGTTACCAAAAATAACAAAATATAAACTCATAGTAATCGCTGGCGGCACTAAGGTTTGCACCCAAATACGCAAGAAGCGAATACACTCTTTAATCCAAATACTTTTTAAGGCTACGCCATATTTAAACATTTATTCGCCCCGCCCTTGCTCTAATAAACCTACAAATAATTCTTCTAATCGATTCGCTTTATTACGCATGCTTAGCACAGTATTACCTTGTTCGGTTAACGCGCTAAATACAGCATTAAGCCCTTGTGATTTAGCCACCTCAACTTCAATGGTGTGATCATCAATCATGGTAAAATTATACCCTTCAAGCGTCACCGGATTGGTAGGCTGTTTTAAATCCAATACAAAGGTTTCTTTGTCTAATTTAGCCAACAAGGCCTTTATGGTGGTGTTTTCAACTATACGGCCGGTATCAATTATAGCGATGTTTTTACACAGTAATTCGGCTTCTTCAAGGTAGTGAGTGGTTAAAATAATGGTCACACCTTGTTCGTTAATTTGCCTTAAGAAGTCCCACATTGAGCGGCGCAGCTCTATATCAACACCCGCTGTTGGTTCGTCTAAAATAAGTAACTTTGGTTCATGCATTAAGGCACGTGCAATCATCAAGCGACGCTTCATACCACCAGAAAGGGTACGCGCTTGCTTATCTTTTTTCTCAAGTAGCCCAAGCTGTGCTAAGTACTTGTCAGCACGTTTGTGCGCTTCGCCGCGCGGTACACCGTAGTAACCTGCTTGATTAACGAGTATTTGGGTTAGGGTTTCAAACTGACTGAAGTTAAACTCTTGTGGCACTAAGCCCAAGTTGGCTTTCGCCGCTTCAAGGTCGGTATCAATATCATGACCAAATACTTCAACTTTACCTTTGGTCTTATTAACCAAAGAAGATATCACCCCAATAGTGGTTGACTTACCCGCCCCATTTGGACCTAACAGTGCAAAAAAGTCACCTTCATGCACTTGTAAATCAACACCTTTTACTGCCTCAACCCCATTTTTGTAAACCTTGGTAAGGCCTTCAATATTTAAAGCAATATTTTGCTTATTCATTTCTTACCCTCACCATAACCCCAGCGCTTTGTGAGATTATGTTCAATATTTAAATGATCTAAAATTCGCGCCACCATAAAATCAACTAAGTCTTCTATGCTTTGTGGTTGATGATAAAACCCAGGTGCAGCGGGCATGATAGTGACCCCTAAACGCGACAATTTAAGCATATTTTCTAAGTGAATTTCGCTAAATGGCGTCTCGCGTGGCACTAGAATAAGCTGGCCTCGCTCTTTTATCACCACATCGGCGGCGCGCTCTAATAAATTATCTGATGCGCCGACTGCAATCGCAGACACAGACCCTGCGCTACATGGACATACTACCATTTTTTTCGGCGCTGCAGAGCCCGAAGCTACAGGACTAAACCAGTTATCTTTGCCGAACACCTTTAATTGTTCAGGCTTGGCGTTAAATAACGCGCTTAATTGATCTGTGGCTTTGTCTTCATTCCCTGATAGCTTTACATTGGACTCGGTATCAAAAACTACGCGCGCAGCACTTGAAATAAGCACATACACTTGAAATTGTTGCTCAAGCAACACTTCCAACAGCCTCAACCCATATGGTGCGCCTGATGCGCCGCTAAATGCTAAGGTGATTGTATCTTTAAATTGCACATTATTCTCCGCTGTATTTATCGGCCAAACCATCAACAAGTTGCTGATGCAGACCATTAAAACCACCATTACTCATAATTAAAACATGTTGATTTGGCTCAATATTCTCAAGCAATGTATCAATAATGGCGGTTGTAGAATCAAAGCACTGCATACCCGCTTTGTCAGCTTGCTCTTTAAGTGACCAGTTTAAGTTCTCTGGCTCAAATAACAGTACGTCGTCTGCATCGCGAAGTGAATCGAGAAGTGTAAATTGATGCACTCCCATTTTCATGGTGTTAGAGCGCGGCTCTAAAATCGCTATGATTTTTTCATCGCCCACTTTTGCACGCAGCCCCGCAAGCGTTGTTTGTATTGCCGTTGGGTGATGGGCAAAATCGTCATACACTTTAATATGATTAATATCTGCTTTAAGCTCCATCCGCCTTTTTGGGCTGATAAACTCACTCAAAGCTTTAATACTGTGCTCTATTGCAATTCCCACATGGCGTGCTGCTGCAATAGCCATCATGGCATTTTTAACGTTATGCTCACCAATTGCCTGCCAGTTAACTTCGCCTTGCAGCTGCGTGTTTAATAACACATTAAATTGAGAACCATCGGCTTTAAGTAATTCATAATTCCAGTCATCGCCTAGAGTTTCGCTCTCGCTCCACAACCCTTTTGCTATAACATCGCTCAGTGCTTCATCATTTTTAGGCCACAACACTTTGCCGCTTTGCGGTAATGTACGTATCAAATGGTGAAATTGTTTTTTAATCGCGTTTAAATCTTCAAAAATATCAGCATGATCAAATTCAAGATTATTTAAAATAAGCGTTCGCGGTAAATAATGAACAAACTTACTGCGTTTATCAAAAAAGGCCGTGTCGTACTCATCGGCTTCTATCACAAAAAATGGCGTTTCCCCAACTCGCGCAGAAAGACCAAAGTTTTGTACAATTCCGCCAATTAAAAAGCCCGGTTTTAAACCCGCATATTCAAGTATCCACGCCAACATACTGGCGGTGGTTGTTTTACCATGAGTTCCCGCCACAGCCAGCACCCATGAATCTTGTAATAAGTTATGTTTTAGCCACTCAGGCCCTGAAGTATAAGGCAGGCCTTTATCTAATACATATTCAACACACGGATTACCACGGCTCATTGCATTACCAATAATAACGATGTCTGGTACTGGCTCTAGTTGAGATACATCATAGCCCTGCGTTAGTTCAATACCCAGTTCTTGTAACTGGGTACTCATTGGTGGGTAAACGTTTTGATCCGACCCAGTAACGTGATGACCCAATGATTTAGCTATAGCGGCAATACCACCCATAAATGTGCCACAAATACCCAAAATATGTATATGCATTTACTATCCTTTCATCCTGCGCGGGGTTTGCTCTAAGGCAAAGTTTAATGGCGCTATAATGCCAAAATTTAGCTTAAGTTACCATTAACCCTTGGCGCAAATAAAAAGGCCTCCCGAATTGGGAGGCCTTTAAAAAATTAATGGCTTATAACATTAAAAAGAATATTAAACCTATACCTAATAATAAACGATAAATAACAAATGGCAGCATTCCCATTCGCTCAATCACTTTTAAAAACATAAAAATACAAGCATAAGCTGATAAAAACGACAGCACTACACCTAACAATAATGCCGTCCAATCTACGATATGATCGCCAAGGGCAAGCTCTGCGGTGTAATAAAGACCCATCATCGAAATGATTGGAATAGCTAATAAAAACGAAAAGCGCGCTGCACTTTGTTTGTTCATACCTAACATTAAACCCGCTGTCATAGTAATACCTGAACGTGAAGTACCAGGGATCATTGCAACGGCCTGTGCAAAGCCAATAATAAGGGCCGTTTTCCAGTTTAGCTGATAAATTGTTTTTATCTGCTTACCTTTGGCATCGGCGTACCAAAGTAATAAGCCAAATACGATCGTTGTGGTTGCAATCACCCATGCGCTGCGTAAATACAGTTCAACAAAGTCTTTTAGCAATAAGCCTAAAATAGCCGCAGGCACAGTACCTAAAATGATCCACCAACCTAGTTTGCTATCATCTGTTGTGCCTTGCGCACCAAACGATTTAAACCAAGCACCGAGTATATCGGCCACTTCTTTACGAAAATAAATAACAACCGCAATTAAAGTGCCTACATGCACGGCAACATCAAATGCTAAACCTTGATCTTCCCAACCTAAAACTTGTGACGGTAAAATTAAGTGTGCAGAACTCGATATAGGTAAAAACTCAGTAAATCCCTGAATTAGGGCTAAAACAATTATTTCTATAATACTCATGGGTTAGAAAACTCCACCTTCCATAGTTTTTGTTGAGGGTTGTTATATGCATTCCATATTTGGGCAATCGTTTGTTTTGCTACCGGATGATAAAAATCAGGGGCCACCTCGGCTAAAGGCTGCAAAACAAAGGCATTTTTAGTAATTTCGTCACGCGGGAGTTGTGCTGGGCTCTCGCAAATTACATCATCATAAAAAAGTAAGTCGAGATCCAGAGTACGTGGGCTAAATTTTTTATCATTTGCTTGGCGGCCATTGTCGCGTTCAATTTGTTTTAATAACGCGCACACATCAACCAGCGCCATGTTAGTGGTGGCGGCAAGTACTGAGTTATAAAAGTTATTACCGGCAAAACCTACAGCTTCACTTTCAAATACTGATGAATGCTGTGTGTTTTCAAAGTGCTCATTTAACGCCACTAGAGCACGACGAATATGCTCTGCCTTGTTAATGTTTGAACCAAGGCTAATATATATCTGCGCCATTTAAGCCGAAGCCTTGTTGCGGGTTATCTCTACACCCACAGTTTGCGCTTGTGAAACTGCGGCGGGCTTGCTAACTCTTATCGTTACTTGAGGTGTATTAAATTCGGTTAAAATAATTTGCGCTAATTTCTCCACCAACGTTTCTAAAAGCTCGACTGGTTTAGCTGTGCTGTGCTCGATGACTCGCTCACTTACCTTAGCGTAATCTAATGCTAAGTTAATATCATCGTTTTGTGCTGCAGGTTTGATGTCACTTAACATTTCAATATCAAAGTACAGGCTTTGTTTACTTTTCTTTTCAAAATCATACACCCCGATAATCGTTTCGACATGCAATTGTGATATAAATACCTTGTCCATTGATACTCCAAATGACTGTAACAAGTCACTGAGTTAATTACATATTGTATCAATCAAATTAATACTGTATATACTTTAATCAGTGTTTAAATATACTAAAATTACTTCTACAATAGAATGGTTACGAAATTGCGAGTAATTTAAGAAGCCCGTAAATTTTGACGCCAATAATAGCTTAAAAGTAATGATTAAAAAATAAGGAAGCGCGTGTTAGTCATTTTAATGTTTGTTTTAGCCTATTTGCTCGGCTCGATTTCATCGGCCATTTTAGTGTCGCGGCTATTCAAACTTCCCGATCCACGCACAAATGGCTCCAATAACCCAGGAGCAACTAATGTCTACCGCTTAGGCGGGGCACTCCCCGCATGCTTAGTATTAATATTTGATATTTTAAAGGGTACTATTCCTGTTTGGGGCGCTTACTTTTTAAAACTTGAGCCGCTAGAGCTCGGTTTAGTCGCGGTTGCAGCATGCTTAGGGCATATGTACCCGTTATTTTTTAGTTTTAAGGGGGGTAAAGCGGTCGCAACGGCATTTGGTTCATTACTACCGATAGGGCTTTCTTTAGGAGGGTTATTAATTGGTACTTGGCTGATTATTGTCGCGATTACCCGCTACTCATCCCTTGCAGCGTTAGTCGCTGTGACGCTAGCACCTTTATATACATGGTGGATAAAACCGTTATATACCTTACCGGTGACCTTTATTACGCTACTGATCATTATTAGGCATCGTACTAATATTGTACGTTTATTTAAGGGTGAAGAACCAAAAGTAGGGACTAAACAAGCCCCCACAGATGATAATAAGTAATAACTAATAAGTTCTGGTTAACTATATTGCTTCTAAGCTATCGATTGGCCAGCGCGGTTTAGTTTTCATGTCAAGCGTAGCAAATTGCCCTGCTTTTAAACGCTGCATACCAGCATAAGCAATCATTGCGCCATTGTCGGTACAAAACTCAGTGCGAGGGTAATACACTTCGCCCTTCATACCTTGCATCACACGCTCTAATTGCAAACGTAGTTGTGTATTAGCACTTACACCACCGGCTATTACTAAACGTTTAATACCCGTTTGCTTTAGTGCTCTTTTACACTTAATCACTAAAGTATCTATAACAGCTGTTTGAAATGCATGGGCAATATCTGCTTTAGTTTGCTCGTCGCTATCATTTTCACGAATAGCAATAGAAGCGGCGGTTTTTAGGCCACTAAAACTAAAATCAAGACCAGGCTTATCTGTCATCGGGCGTGGAAAAACAAATCGTTTGGCAACGCCTTGCTCAGCCATTTTAGCTAAACGAGGGCCGCCAGGGTAATCAAGCCCAAGTAATTTAGCTGTTTTATCAAATGCTTCACCTGCAGCATCATCTACCGACTCACCCAATACTTCGTATTGGCCAATGCCCGCGACCTTTACCATCATGGTATGACCGCCAGAAACCAGTAAAGCAATAAATGGGAATTCGGGAACGTTTTCCTCAAGCATTGGCGCTAATAAATGCCCTTCCATATGATGCACTGCCACCGCTGGAATATCCCAACCATACGCTAAAGAGCGACCAATTGAGGTGCCTACCAACAATGCCCCCACTAAACCAGGCCCTGCCGTGTAGGCAATACCGTCTAAATCTTCAGGTCCACAGCCAGCTTGTGCAAATGCCGCATCGATAAGCGGCAATGTTTTACGTACATGATCGCGAGATGCAAGCTCAGGTACCACACCACCGTAATCAGCATGTACTTTTACTTGGCTATATAATTGATGGGCTAGTAACCCTTTTTCATCATCATAAATAGCAATACCAGTTTCATCGCATGATGATTCAATGCCTAAAATTCGCATTGTTAATTCTCCTGCCACCTAACAAGGTGTTTAAAACAAATAACTTAAAGTGCTAAACCAATGTTAGTTTGGCCATCAGCAAGGACATGCTTTTTCAATGCTTTTACATTTTCAGCAGTAATACGCCCCATTGCCTCTACAAAATCTATTAACTCACCTAATACCTCAATTTCGTATTGCATTAGTGGGTGTTCACGCACTGCTTTATTATCAGCAACATCCCCTTCAACCGTCATTTGATACTCAATAAAGCGAGCCACAGTAGCCTGTGATATTTTACTTACATTAACAAATTCTTGCTCGTCTTGTGCTAAAAGGCCATGCATTAAGCTCAATAATGAAGTTGCAGCGTCAATGGCAGGGTAAGTGCCAAACATATCAAAATCAGCAAGTTCAGGTACATTAGGCTCTATTTTTTCGACTTGCTTTTCTAAATCAATCTTACTTTTAGGAAGCAGTATCTTTTCCCAACATACATTTAAAGCATTACGTAAAATAACCTCATCGCCAAAACCGGTAGCCTCACTAAATAGTCCATAATTAGGCAACATACGCTCTATTAACGCACAGGCCAATACCGCTTTTTGTAGGTAATTTAACTCTCTAATACGCTGAAAATTATTCGCTTTTGTCATTCTTTAAGGTCCCACATGACCAACAAAAATCAAATGTTGATCCATTATGCTCATTACAGTTAGGGCATACCCAATCTGGAGCTGATTGTTTTACTTGCTGATAGTTTACCAATATTTCGCGTGCATGGCGCTCTTTTATCGCATAAACCTGCACACTTACTTGTGTTTGCTCAAACGGGATCTCGCCCATAGCACCTTGCAGCATTTCACCTTTAATTTGACACTCAATTCCCGCATTAAGAATCAATCCTTTTATAATATTGGCCTCTAAACTATTTTCTGCGTTATAAAGCGTAACCCAATCAAATGATGTTATATTTGAATCGCTATTATTAATATTTTGCAATATCCACCTCATTTACTTTATGTGTACAATTTGCCTGCGTAACCTAAAGCAAATAATATGATTTAAGGACACATTATGACGCTAACTACTCCAGGTTTACTTTTTCCAGCAATCTCGTTGTTGTTACTCGCCTATACAAACCGATTTTTAGTGCTAGCGCAACTAATACGAGAACTGAATGCACGTGAAGGGGAATCTATTCGTCCTGTTGTGGTGGCGCAAATAACCAACCTTAGAAAGCGAATAAAATTAATAAGAACCATGCAAGTATACGGAGTCGCTGCTTTTTTATTATGTACGCTATCTATGTTCGCATTATTTATAGAATTTAATACCACGGGCATTATTTTATTTGGTGTCAGTTTAAGTTGCTTAAGCCTATCTTTGCTTACCTCCTTATTTGAAATTCACATTTCTTGTGATGCCATAGAAATTGAATTGCAAAACATCGAAAATAAGCCTTTAAGCAACAGAGTGAGTAAAAATTTTATTGAACCTAACCACAAAACCAAAAATAGCAATTAACAAAACGAAACTTTAATAAAGCTGTTTATAAAATTGCACAAATTAGGCTAATAATAAAACCCAACAGTTACTTAACATTACCCAAAGGTATAACAACATTTTGCAACTATTCTCTTTAAATACGATTAAAAGAAAGTTAATCTTAATAAGTGGTTAAAAACCATGTTTCAACTGATCTGTAGGGATATAAAGTCAGTATTAAATCTGTAATTCCCCTAGCTTACCTATAAAAAAGGACTATATAGTGAGATTTGAACAATTAGAACAATTTGTAGCGCTTGGCCTACTTCGTCATTTTAGGCAAGCTGCAGAACAAACCCAAATCAGCACATCTGCGTTAACTCGTAGTATTCAAACTCTTGAAACCGAGCTTGGCTACGAACTTGTTACCCGCTCTACTCGTTCGGTTAAATTAACTCAAGCTGGGGAGCTTTTCCTCGACTTTGCTAAAAATACCCTCAATGAGTTAGAGCAAATAAAACACCGCGCTTTTCAATCGATTAATGGCACTGAAGAGAAAAAACTAGTCATTGGTTACACCACAACAACCAGCAGCATAGTGCCAATTACCTGCGGTGAGTTTTTAAGCCAGTACCCTCATATTAAAATTGAAATGCAGCTGCAAAACAAAACTGAGCTTCATAGAAAGTTACTTCAAGGGGAAATTGACATTAGTGTATGCTCGCAAATAGTCAATAGTATTGGTAGCGACATACAATTACCTGATCAACTTATTTTATTTTGTTCAAAACAACATCCTTTAGCAAATAAAAGCGATATTAGTAAAAAAGAACTCGAAAGTTATCCAATGTTCAGTTGTTTTTCACAGTCAAAACAAGTGCAATCAATGCTGAATGAAGTGATTGATTCATTAAATAAAGTTTCAACAATTAAAGTGGGCAGTATTGAGCAGGTAATGGCTGGACTTGAAAAATCAGACCACTTTGCGATTGCCGGTATTGAACACACTAGCTCTGTGGCAGAAAACCACAATCTAATTCAGCTTAAGACCAATAACGATATTAGCCATGAGCAACTTATTGTGCAAACCAGCCAGCAGATTGAGGCAGGTGAGCATGTTGACCACCTACTCTCGCTAATCAAGAAAGTTTCAAGAGCATAACAATACACCATGCGATTTGATGATCACTATAAATTTGTAGCTTTAAAGTTTTTTTACACTACACTAACGCTCCCTACTATTATGACTAGCGTTGATGAACAACTTTACCGCTACTGAAATTTATTTAGAGCACATTGAAACGCATGGCTATGCCATTATTGAAAACGCTATTGATAGTGACTTAATGTCTGAGCTAATGGCTGATTGTTATAGAATAAACCCCCACTTTAGCCTTGCCGGTATTGGTCGATTAAATAGTTTGCAAATCGATGATACTGTTCGTAAAGACAAAACCTATTGGTTTGATGGCAGTTCAAATGCACAACTTGGCTACCAGCAATTAATGGAAGCAGTTCGTAATACGCTTAATCGAAATTTCTTTATGGGCTTGTTTGATTATGAATGTCACTATGCAAAATATACCCAAGGTGATTTTTATAAAAAACATGTGGATGCATTTAAAGGTCGTTCAAACCGTGTTTTTACTACTGTATTGTATTTGAACTCTCCTGAGAAAGGCGGAGAGCTGGTTATTTACAAGCCTAAAAGTAAAGACATAGAAATAGTGATAAAACCCACTGCAGGCACCTTGGTATTATTTGAAAGCGAACGCTTCGTACATGAGGTACTTCCGGCTGTTGACAACCGCTACTCAATTGCTGGCTGGTTCAGAAAGAACGCGTCAATTAGTGGTATTATCGACCCACCCCGTTAAACTAAGACGGGGTAAGAAAATAATAAACCCATAAAAATAGCTAATCCCACATAATGGTTATTTAAAAATGCTTTAAAACAATTATCTCGCTGGCGTAAATGAATCAAGCGCTGTTGATATATTAGTAGCATTGCAGCAACTGCTAATCCCACCCAAAAACTAAAACCAACGTCACTTATCCCGCCTATTAAAACCATCAACGCAAAAAAGCTCAAGTTAAGTAGCGCTATAATATGGCGGTCATAACTAGCGAATAAAATAGCGGTTGATTTAACTCCTATTTTTAAATCATCGTCCCTATCAACCATGGCGTACATAGTGTCGTAAGCCACCGTCCAGCAAATATTGGCAATAAATAGCAACCATGCCTGCACGGGGAGAGAGTTTGTTGACGCCATAAAAGCCATAGGGATTGCCCAGCCAAAAGCCGCGCCCAATACAACTTGAGGAAGTTGCGTGTAACGTTTCATAAAGGGATAACAAAACGCTAATCCAAGTGCACCAAACGATAACAAAATAGTATTGGTATTAAGCAATAATACTAATATAAAGGCGATGGCAACGAGTAGTAAAAACAAACTAATTGCTTCGCCACTACTTACCGCTCCGGTCGCTAGCGGCCGCTGACAAGTACGCTTTACTGAGCCATCAATTTTTCTATCGGCAAAGTCATTGATAACGCATCCTGCGCTGCGCATAACTATTACCCCAAGGGTAAACACAATGAAATTCGTTAAGCTAGGCAGACCTTCGTTCGCAATCCACAGTGCCCAATAAGTTGGCCAAAGCAGCAATAAAGTGCCTATGGGCTTATCTATTCGCATTAACTGGATGTAAAAGGGAATATGATGAACTGACAAAGCGGCTAATTTCATGAGTATAAATAAGCTCCTGGTAAAAAAACCTCACAAACCAAAAATTGATAGTTGTGTAAAGAAAATACGCTGCGTCTTCCCAGTAAGGGACGGTTCGGTAAATTAAGTTCGCTCACCAGTGACTGCAATGAGTGGTTATCATCAAAGCGCGCAATTTCAATATCGGTCCGCTTTAACGCAGGATCTTGAAATATCACATCACCTAACGGGCGCTCTCCCATATTGTGCAGCTGATTGTTTGTATTGTTAGTTGTTACTGGCAACCAACTTTGAGCATAAACAATCGGTTGTTCATCACACAACAGTAACACTTCACGGTTAAGCACCGTGTTTACCTGATCACTTAATAACGCTTGCTGTGATTGCGAAAGGTCTACTTTTTGCTCACTCAATACTTTTACAGCAAAACGCTGAGACTGACTTTTTAATTTAGCTGTTAAAGAATGGGGTTCAAATAACCACTCTTTCTCAGCGTTAGATAAGCCAGTCACTTGAGCGGTACTCTGCCAATTGGCAGATAAAGAAAGAGGAAAAGTAATCACAATAACTCTACTTGAAAAAAATCAGAGAGATCATAACATTGCCAACGAATTTGAAAAAGCGCGATTTACTCAATACCAAGCACACCCTATATTATAAAACGCTAATTAGCATTTGACTCTCGCTATTGCCTATCCCAAACTTGAATCCAGAGTACTTTTACAAACACAACAAATAACAGCATCTTGCTGTATCTTATTTACTAATAGGTATAAACTATTTGTAACCAGTTTACGGAAACGCTTTTGAAATGAAAAAAACAGTATTTACAGGCCTTTTTATTCTTTTAGTCAGCCTAACTAGCTTATCAGCACGTGCTGAGTCTACTGTGGGTTATTTTGGGTTTGAGCCAGACATTATTACCAATTACATTGGTCCATCAAGTAAAAAAATGGGTTACGTTCGCGTCACGGTAGATTTAATGCTAAACAAAACATCCGATATTGCCATTGTAGAACACCACACCCCGCTGTTACGTGATGCGCTAGTAGAGATATTATCAAAAGAGCCTGAAAACAAAATAAAGTCTTTAACAGGGCGTGAGCAAATTCGCCTTAAAAGCGCAGAAAAACTAAAAAGCTTACTTAAGGAAGAAACAGGCCAAGAAATAATCCGAGACCTGTTATTTACTAAATATTTATATCATTAGGCGCTTTTTGTTTTAAAAAGCTGAGCGGTATAGGCAAAAGCCATACCGCTAACAAGCCCACCTAAGTGTGCCCAATTAGCCATTCCAACAAATAATACATCTGCAAAACCAAGTACTAACCATACCAGCATAAAACCAACAATCGCGGTTGTTACCAGTGCAGGCTGTTTAGGGTTAAGCGCGCTGTAAATCCAACAAAAGCCTAACAACCCATATACAACGCCGCTAAGGCCACCAAAGTTAGGACCGACCATTAAGTATTGTGCCCAATTACTTATTAAAGCGGTAACTAAAAACAGCCCGATTAAACTCGACTTACCGCATTGTTTTTCAATGTTATCACCCAGCGATACCCACCAGATTAAGTTAAACACAATATGCATAGCGCTAAAATGCACAATAGCAGGTGTTAACCAAGTAAGTGGTGACGCAGGATTGAACTGCAACGCCATGTAAATAGGTTCAAACGCACCAAATAAAAAGGCAACATAAACTACAATACTGAGAATACTAACACCTTGATTAAGCCAACTTAAGGCTTTAAAACGGGCGACTAAATTAAGCGACTGCCCTTGATACTTTAACGGTGACTGCGTAGTACCCACTTGCCATGATGCTTGTTGGTAACGCTCATGATTAGGGTTTTTAGCAAATTCGTTCCATAAAGGTTGCACTGCATGAAAGTCTTCAGGTGCCACACTAATAACAAGCGTATGGCCGTCCTCAGTACGAATTTGCCCTGAAAGCCCTTGGCTTTTTAGGTAATCTATAAAGCCCTGTGCAGCGCGGGGATTAGTTAGACTGCCTAACTCTATCATCGTGCTACTTTATCCTTGTAGGCGGCTTCCCATGCAGTAAAACCGCCATCCATGCTGTAAACATCTTCAAAGCCTTGCTCTACTAAGTAGCTTGCAGCGCCCTGTGAACTCATGCCGTGATAACAAACAATAATAATCGGCTGGTCAAACTCTTTTTCCATCATAAATTGGGCGATATTTGCATTTGAAAGTGCTTCAGAGCCAGGAATGTGCCCTGCCTGATACGAATTAGGATCGCGAATATCGGCAATCACCACATCCTCTTTGTCTAGTAGTTCGAGGGTTTGTGCGATTGATATATGTTTAAATGCCATAGTACTCTCTTATAATTACAAAAAAGGCGACAAATGCCGCCTTTAATTTTCTTAACAGTGGATAATTAATCCCAGTTAAGAATTACTTTACCTGATTGGCCTGAAATCATCATATCAAAGCCTGCTTGGAAGTCATCAATTGAATATTGATGAGTAATAATTGGTTTTAAATCAAGTCCTGATTGAATCAAGCTGGCCATTTTGTACCAGGTTTCAAACATCTCACGACCGTAAATACCTTTGATCACTAAGCCTTTAAAGATAACTTGATTCCAATCGACCGCCATATCTGAAGGTGGAATACCTAACATGGCAATTTTGCCGCCATGATTCATGTTATTTAGCATGGCATTAAATGCACTCGGAACACCTGACATTTCGAGGCCAATATCAAAGCCCTCTGTCATACCCAGCTCTTTAGCTACATCTTCAAGCTTTTCATTCGCGACGTTAACAGCACGGGTGGCGCCCATTTTACGCGCTAAGTCTAGGCGGTATTCATTTACGTCGGTAATAACTACATGACGAGCACCTACATGTTTAGCTACTGCGGCTGCCATAATACCAATAGGGCCTGCACCGGTGATCAATACATCTTCACCCACCAAATCAAACGATAAAGCGGTATGTACTGCATTACCAAACGGGTCAAAAATAGAGGCAAGTTCATCGCTAATGTTATCTGGAATTTTAAATGCATTAAATGCTGGAATAACTAAGTACTCAGCAAATGCACCTTCACGGTTAACACCCACACCGGTTGTATTACGGCATAAATGAACACGTCCAGCACGACAGTTACGACAATGTCCACAGGTTATATGACCTTCACCCGAAACACGGTCGCCAACATTGAAACCGCGCACTTCTTGGCCCATGTCAATTACTTCACCCACGTATTCGTGGCCAACCACCATAGGCGTAGGAATAGTATTTTGTGCCCACTCATCCCACTTATAAATATGAACATCGGTACCACAAATGGCTGTTTTACGAATTTTAATTAACAGATCGTTATGGCCTACTTCAGGCTTTGGTGCATCTGTCATCCAAATGCCTGGCTCTGCTTTTAACTTTGATAATGCTTTCATAATCCCACACTCAATTAAAAAATCGCGACTTTAGCCGCGATTTAACAAGAAAATTAAATAACACCAATCTCTTTACCAATACGGGTAAATGCTGCAATGGCTGTATCAAGCTGTTCCTTGCTGTGCGCTGCAGAAATTTGGGTACGAATACGCGCCTGACCTTTTGGTACAACAGGGAATGAGAACCCAGTTACATAAATCCCTTCGGCCAAAAGCTTATCAGCCATAAGTGACGCTACTTTGGCGTCTCCTAGCATCACTGGAATAATTGCATGATCTTTACCTGCACAGGTAAAACCTGCCGCTTCCATCTGCTCGCGGAAGTATTTAGCGTTTGACCATAGCTTAGCGCGAAGCTCACCGCCATTTTCAAGCATTTCTAACACTTTGATTGACGCCGTTACGATTGAAGGCGCCAATGAATTTGAGAATAAGTATGGACGTGAACGCTGACGAAGCCACTCAACAATTTCTTTTTTACCTGAGGTATAACCACCAGATGCTCCACCAAGCGCTTTACCTAAGGTACCGGTAATAATATCGACACGGTCGAGTACATTACAGTATTCAGGTGTACCTTTACCATTTTCGCCAACAAAACCAACGGCATGTGAATCATCAACCATAACAAGCGCGTCATATTTATCGGCTAAATCACACACTGCTTCTAAATTACAAATGACGCCATCCATTGAGAACACGCCATCAGTAGCAATTAGTTTAGTTTTAGCACCGGCTTCATCGGCTGCAATTAATTGCTTTTCTAAATCTGCCATATCGTTATTTGCATAACGGAAACGTTTTGCTTTACATAAACGCACGCCATCAATAATAGATGCATGGTTTAATGAATCAGAAATAATCGCATCGTCTGCACCTAAAATAGTTTCAAACAAGCCCGTATTCGCATCAAAACATGATGAGTATAAAATGGTGTCTTCAGTTTCTAAGAATTGACTGATTTTTTTCTCAAGCGTTTTATGGATATCTTGTGTGCCACAAATAAAACGCACAGACGCTACACCAAAGCCATGATCATTTAAGCCTTGTTGTGCAGCTTTAATAAGTTCTGGGCTGTTAGCTAAACCTAAGTAGTTGTTAGCACAGAAATTAATAACTTTATCGCCTGATGCCACTTCAATTTGAGCTTGCTGCTGTGAAGTGATAACACGTTCATTTTTGTACAAACCTTCAGCTTTAACGTCTTCAATTTGCTGTTGTAAGTGGCTAAAAAAAGCAGATGCTCTCATCTGTGATCTCCATTTGGTTGAACGGGTTAAACAGCAGACCTGTTGCTGCTATTTATAATGTGGGTATTGTAAAAGTTTAAGCGCCAAATTGCACTGTTTGTCATTCGTCGCAAATTAGCTAACTGGCAGGAAAAGCTGCCAGTTTACAGACTTAAGGTATGTACTAAGTTAAATCAGCAAACAGAGCAGGAAGTTCTTTGATTGAGTCACAAACATAGTCTGCAGATTTTGCGGCTTGCTCGTCAAACGTTTGCCCCGAACGAACTAGCACTTTAGTGCGTATATTGGCACTAATAGCAGCTTGCATATCACCTAATTTATCCCCTACCATGACACTCAGTGTAGGGTCTATATGATGATCTTTTATTCCTTGTAACAACATCCCAGGCGCTGGCTTTCTACAATTGCAACCTATTAAATACGCTGGCAATGCATTTTTAGGATGATGTGGACAAAAATAAACATCAGTAATTTCAATTTGATGATGAGTAAACTGCGCTTTCATCCATGTGTTAAGGGCAAAAAAATCGGCTTCTGAGTAATAACCTCGACCAATACCTGATTGGTTAGTTACAACAATTATTTTATAGCCCGCGTCATAAAATGCTTTACACGTTGAAAACACACCATCTATAAATTCAAACTCTTCTCTTTTAAATACATAGCCATGGTCAACATTTACTACACCATCACGGTCTAAAAAAAGCGCCTTATTTATGTGTTTATCATTCATAATAACGACTCTTTTTTAATAACATGGTCAAACATTTCTTTTACTGCATCCGTGGTTATTTGACTCATTAAATCATCGCCTTTAACCCGAGTACCCCAAGGTAATTGCTCGGCGGTTTTACCTGTTTGCTTTAATAAGTTTTGGTGATAAACCTCAACCACGTAATCTTGGTATAAATAAGGCCCCGTTCGCGCTGGGTTTGAATGCGCATATAGACCAATAACAGGCGTGCCCACAGTCACGGCCATATGAGCTGGGCCTGTATCGGGCGCAAGTACTAAGTCTGCACGCTTAAGTACGCACAATAATTCTTTGAGTTTTGTTTTACCCACCAAGTTCAGAATGGGTGAATCACTGTGTTTAATGATGTTATTTGCTAAATTAATTTCCAGTTCCGTCGGTCCACCAGTTAATACTATTTTAAACCCCTGTGTATGTGCATAATCCGCAAGCGCGGCATAGCGTTCGGCTAACCAGTTACGCTGTGCTTTACTTGCTGCTGGCGAAATAACGAATAGCTTATGTGATAAATAATCGTCACCTAACAGCTCATCAGCTTTAGCTTGATCTTTGTCGGTGTAGGGCATATTCCAAACAGGGACATAATCATCAACACCAATCGCTTGAGCAAAGCCTTTAAACCCCTCTAAAACATGTGCCTGAGATTGGGCTTTAATGCGTTTATTAATAAATAAACTATGCAGCTCTTTTGAGCGAGCCCAGTCAAAACCAATTTTAACTTTGGCAGGAATACAGCGAGCGACAAAACCAGCTCTTAAAGCCACTTGCATATTAAGTAGAACGTCAAAACACTGCCCTTTGAAGGTTTGCTTTAACTGTTTTAGTGCCGTTTTCCCTTGTTTTTTATCAAATACAACAAGCTCAACGCCTGGTAAGTCAGCTAACAACATCGCCTCGACCTTCCCTATCACCCAAGTGATCTTAGCATTTGGATGCGCTTTTTGAATTGCTTGTACCGCACTCACTGCATGGCATACATCACCAATAGCAGAAAGACGTAAAATACAAATTGAAGTGTAAGTAGGCGCTGAAGTCACACGTTTCCTTGGGAGTAAAATAATAAAACCCGATCTTAAATTATAATCGCGTCATTGCAAGTACTTATCCTTAGCCTGAAAACACGTTAATATATGCACATATTAAAGCGAATCCTATGAGCTATGTTTAATCAACACATCAAAAATAACCATGTCATTTTAAGCCACCCTCAATATAGCACCGAAATAGAGTTAGATTGGTTTGACCCCGATTTCTGGCAACAACAGCAAAAAATTGTCGGGGCTAAAAAAGGGCGTGCAACTGCTTGGTTTTTTAAACACGCAGATTTAACGGCTGTGTTACGCCATTATTGGCGTGGCGGCTTCATAGGCAAGCTACTTAGTGACCAATATTTATATTGGGGACTTGAGCATACCCGTGTTTATCAAGAATTTAGCTTAATGACGCAATTAATAGAGTTAGGTTTAAATGTACCAAAGCCCATTGCCGCTAAAGTGAGCCGACATGGTTTTATTTACCGAGGTGATATTATTACTGAAGCGGTAAGCGGCGCTAAAAGCGTATTAGATGTACTGATTGAGCGCCCCTTAAGTGATATTGAGATAAAAAAAATAGCACAAACCATTGCCCAGTTTCATAATAAAGGGGTGAATCACGCTGATTTAAATATTAATAATATTTTATTTGATGACTCTGGCGACGTTTATATCATCGACTTTGATCGTGGCGAAATAAATACACCCGATATAAAATGGCAACAGAGCAACATGTCTCGCCTACAGCGCTCCTTTTTAAAAGAGCAAAGCCGCAACAGCCACTTTCATTGGCAGCAAAACGATTGGCAAACATTACATAATGACTATAACCAAGAGCTCGAATTATAAAACACTTGTTAAACCTAGATCCTAAAAATTAAATGCTTGGTAACTAATGAGCATTATCAAACAACATGTTTTTCAAACCTTGTGTAATAATATCAAAACTGTGGATTGTTTCTAAAGTAGAATACTTATCAATAATATATTTATAACGAGATTCTATAAGTAACGTTTGCACTTTTTCACTTATATCAACAATATCAAGCTTTGCCTGATAAACCACTTCTGTGCGAGTACAGCGAGTGAGGCGCTCATCTTGATCTTTTGAAATAGCACAGGCAATTGTGGGGGTTTGCAAGGCAATGGCTTGGAGTAAAGTATCACCCGCGCTTAATAATGCCACCTTAGCCTGACTTAGTAAGGCTAAAAACTCTTCACCCTGAAGACTTGCCAAACAAGTAAGTTCTTCGGTGTCTGGTAATGGGCTCGTATAGTTAGGACCAAACACCACAACCCCTTTTAAACCGGTTTTTTTCGCAATAATCAGTGCTGCTTTATAATAGATATCAGCACAGCTTTGTCCATTAAAGGTATGCCCACCGGAGCCTGCATTCACAATAAAAAATTCTTTTTCTTTCAAGTTATAACGTGACAGTACATCACGTTTTTGTTGCGCTGATGCAAATACTGTAAACGGCCCGACATTATCAGGATAAGCTAAAGGCAGCATATTAAGCTTTAGCTTTTCATACCATGAAAGAGGGTCGATACAGTAATCAGGCTGAACCACCCAATGAGTATCAATAAGCCCCACTCGATTAAGCTTTAAGCCCTTTGCCCGTTTTTTTGTATGCTGAGAAATAAAAACCACTTTAGCACCCACACTTCTCGCTGCTTTCATTTGTTCTGCTCGCCCTGCGCAATCAAATAACACCACATCTGGTTTGTATTGCTCGATGAACTGACACACGTGGGGATTTTCTTTTGTTGCCGATTGATTTAACAGTAAAGTTGGAAACGGGCAGCTTTTGGCATAAGCAGTATGTTTATTTAAAATGAAATGTATATCTAACTGTTTGCCATAATCAATTTTCAACGTTTGAGCAAGTTGTAATGAGCGCATATATTCACCAATGCCTTTAGGTGACGATACGGGAATAAATAAAAGTCGTTTGTTGCTCATTACTATCTCTGTTTTCTCTTTGCAACGAGTATATCAACGCCACCTTTTTTACGATAGAGCTGCGGTGTTTTAATCTAAACTATCGTGATATTTTTTAACTAATCTTTGTTTAATGAGTTGATTTAATTACTGCAATAAAGAGCGTAGATTGCTAAACTTGTTGGCAATTTCAATCACAAGGATCTGAGCTTTGCGAAACAAAATTTTTATACTTTCTTCGCTTTTTTGTGCCATAACCACAACTGTGAATGCTGAACCCTGGGTAAAGCCTGATGACTATGCTCTGAGAGCAGATATTCAACAGCTTGCCGATGCCGGCATTATTTTAGCCCCGGTAACAACGTATCCATTAATGTGGAAAAGCTTTATTAACGATATAGACAATACTTCGTTGGAACAATTACCTGCTCGCCTACAAGATGCGTTATTGCGTATAAAACATCGTTATAAGTCAGAAAATAGTGGTTCGCATAGTGTACAACTTTCAGCTTCCGTCAACTCAGATCCATTAGCCATTACTAGCTTTGGTGCCACCAATAGTCAAGAGTCAGAGTTAACTGCTGCCTACGCTTATTTAGGGCATAACGTTGCCGCAAAGATTGCGCTTAATCATCGTAGTGATGGCAAAAACTGCTTAGTTGCAGGTAAAAAAACTGATGACATAGCCCAAAACGAGCAAGCATTAGAAGACTGCAATGATACCTCTCTCGATGACAGTTACTTAGCTTATCGAATGGGTAATTGGATTGTAAGAGCGGGTGCCGTTGAGCAATTTTGGGGCCCAGGTGTAGATAACAGCCTAATTATGTCTGGTAATGCAAAGCCTTTACCTGCCATTAGTATTTCTCGTGAACAAAGCACAGCCTTTGAAACACCTTGGTTGAGCTGGATTGGTCAATGGAGCTTTACAGCACAAATGGCTAAGCTTGAATCAACCCGAGTTGTGCCTGATGCATTATTATGGAGTACACGTTTAAATCTTCGTCCAATTCAACAATTAGAAATTGGCTTTAGCTGGTCAGCACAGTGGGCAGGCAAGGGACAACCTAATTCAGCCAGTGATTTTTTTGATTTAGTAACTGGCGGAGGTGAGTGTGTTGATGGCACTAATGATTGTGATGGTGAGCTTATTACTCGTTTAGGTAATCAACTAGCGGGCTTTGATATTCGTTGGTCTGACACTTTGTTTAATCAACCTTATGCGGTATATGCAAGTACAATTGGTGAAGATACCAGTGGCGGCATTAAGCCAGTAGACAGAGGCTATCTTGGTGGAATACAAACCACGGCTCGCATTTATAATCAGAATATTTTATTTAACCTAGAATACACTGATACCGGCGTAGCGTGTTCTGCCACATCAGCAACTGAAAACTGCTTCTATGAGCACAGTATTTATAATTCAGGGTATCGTTACCATGGCCGCCCTATCGGCTCTACTTATGACAATGACTCACAGTCGCTAGTACTAACTGTACTTGGGCAACTCTCAAGCGGAACTGACTGGCAAGTAAAGCTGCGTGATATTGACTACAACAGCGACAATCGTGATAGATACCCAAATAACCCAGATTTAGGTAACTCGATTACCAAAACAGGGTTTAACTCGAAGCAACTTGAAGTGCGTTATAGAATGCTTGCCATGGGGGGGCGTTTAACTCTAGGTGGCCTTGCCTCTAATAATGATGGAGCAGAAAACGACACGTCTGCATTTGCAAAGTTCGAATATAACTTTTAGTTTTACAAGTAATAAAAAAGGGGATAAACCAACGTTTATCCCCTTTTTTATTTCACTAACTAGCTAACTAGCTAACTAGCTAACTAGCTTTTAATTTTGCTAATCACTTTTGATGTAGAGCAACCATCTAAAAATTCAAGCACTTCTACTTTCCCACCATGACGCAACACATGCTCAGCACCAGCAATTTGCTCAACGGTATAATCACCGCCTTTGACTAAAATATCTGGGCTAATTTGCTCAATTAGCTTTGCCGGTGTGTCATTTTCATCCTCACTGCCAAACGGAATAACCCAATCAACTGAGGCAAGCGCACTTAGTACCATAGCACGCTCGTCTAATGGATTAATTGGGCGCTCAGGGCCTTTTAAACGGGCAATGGATTCATCGTTATTTAAACCAACCACTAATCTATCACCACGCGCTTTAGCTTGCGCTAAATAGCGCACATGGCCTGCATGCAAAATATCAAAACAACCATTAGTAAATACAATGGTTTCACCATTTTGCTTTGCAAATTCAATATGCTGTAATACATCATCAAATGGGGTTTGATAATGCTCGCCAGTGGCTTGTAAGTATTGGCCTAACTTGCGGCTCAACTCTTCAGGAGAAACGGTAGCCGCTCCCAATTTACTTACTGCAATACCGGCTGCTAAGTTTGCAATTTCGACTGCATCTTTGGCGGTCATACCCGCACCGAGCATTACAGCAAGGGTGGCAATAACAGTATCGCCCGCACCGGTTACATCACTTACTTCGAGCTGCTGCGCTGCAAAGTCATGCTTTTGCGTTGCATCAATTAATGACATACCTTGTTCTGAGCGTGTTAGTAGCATGGCGTTAATACCCGCATCACTGATCAGGGTACGCGCGCTGCTAGCAAGCAACTCTTCTGAGCCAACTTGACCACCTGCTAATTTAAACTCATTTAAATTAGGGGTTATGTAATCAGCCCCTCGGTACAACTCTAAATCAGATGATTTAGGGTCAACAAGCACAGTTTTTCCTGCTTTTTTAGCAACCGAAATCATTTTTTTGATTAACGCAAGTGAGCCTTTGTTGTAATCAGAAAATACAATAAAGTCGTAATCACTCAGCACCAGCTCTAATCGATTTAATAACAACTGGCTATGAGACTCATTAAAAGCCTCTTCTAAATCTAAACGCACAACTTGCTGATGACGACTGATCACCCGCATTTTAGAAATAGTCGGCAAATCGCATACACTCACAAGCTGTGAATTTATTTTTTCACCTTCTAGAATGTTTTCTAAAATTTGTCCGCTTTCATCCTCGCCAATTAGGCCGAGTAAACCTACTTTGCCATCTAGACGGGCTATGTTTTTAGCCACATTGGCAGCACCACCGGCTTTGTCTTCAAATTTACTAACTTTTACAACGGGTACTGGTGCCTCTGGCGAAATACGGCCAGAATCACCATACCAGTAGCGATCGAGCATAACATCGCCAACCACTAGAATACGTGCTGCTGATAAGTTTTTTAATAGCGATAAATCCATTATTGCTGCTCCGCAACAACCATATCCATGGCTTCACACAACCAATGGCCGATAAACATGTGAGCTTCTTGAATACGGGCTGTTTCATCATTTTTAATAATAATAGGTAACTTGGCGATATCTTTTACTTTCCCCCCATCGCGACCTGTAAATGCAACAGTGAACGCCCCTACTTCATTAGCGGCTTCTAACGCTAAATTAATATTATTACTGGTGCCCGATGTAGTTAAGCCAATTACGATATCTTCAGGTTTACATAGCGCCTGTACTTGGCGTTCAAATACTGTGTCAAAATGATAGTCATTACTGTGCGCTGTTAAAATAGAGGTGTCTGTGGTTAAAGCAATAGACGCTAACGGTCCTCGCTCTAACTTATAACGTACCACAAACTCTGCAGCCAAATGCTGAGCATCAGCCGCACTGCCGCCATTACCAAACCAAACAACCTTACCACCAGCCTGTAAAGCACTATGACATGCTTCTAACAACTGCATTACCTCTTGATGATACGCCTCCATGGTTTCGAACAATACTTGGTGACGATTTAAACTTTCTAGGTAGCTAGTTGCCACTGAATCTATAATTGACATGAGATATTCCTCTTGGAACTGAAATGGCAGGAAAAATTAATTTCATTATTCCATAATTTTATAGCCAAATCACCTCTATATAACTAAATTAAAGTACGGGTAGAAAGTTATTATTCAGATAAAGAAGGTTTTTATCGTTGTTACCTTTTTCAAGTTGCTATTTTATATTTGTGTATTTAGAAAAAAACGATTTCACGCTAAACTAGCGCCACTTTCATTTATACAAAGCAGCAGTATGGCACGCATTTTTTATTCACTCGCATTAATTATTATTAGCCCACTGATTGTATTTTACTTATATGTACTAAGAGGTAAAAAAAACGCAGGATATCGCACTCACTTTAAGGAGCGTTTTGGCTTCATAAGCCGCGCTTTATTTTCAAACAACAAACCAGTTGTATTTCATTGTGCTTCTGTTGGCGAGGTGTTAGCTGCAACCCCTTTAATTAAAGCCCTACAACATGAACAACCGCAGTTAAATATTTTAATTACCTGCAATACTCCAACAGGACGAGAGCAAGTTACCGCACAATTTAAAAACAGCGTTGCTGTTAGCTATTTACCAATTGATTTTCCTATGGCCACCACTCGCTTTTTAAAACGAGTAAAACCGCAATTACTCTGTATTTTAGAAACTGAACTATGGCCGAACTTAATGGCTAATGCACACAGACAAAATATACCTGTATTGGTTATTAACGCGCGTCTATCTGAAAAGTCTCAGCAAGGCTACGAAAAAGTGGCCCAGCTAACTCGCAGTATTATGCAATCAATTACCGCACTTGCAAGTCACGACAAAACCGATGCAAATCGCTTTATTGAATTAGGACTACCCGCTGAAAAAAGCCATGTAACGGGATCAATAAAATTTGATATTACCCCAACCACTGCGCAACTCAATAAAGTCGCCTCTTTAAAGCAAGATTATAAAAAAGCAGAACGCTTTATATGGGTCGCAGGTTCTACACACCCTATAGAGCATGAGTTTATTTTAGCAGCCCACCAGCAACTACTAGAAACACACCCTGACGCTTTACTGATCATTGCGCCACGCCATCCCGAACAATTTGATAAAGTTGCAGAGCTACTGACTCACTCGAATCTTAGCTTTAGTCGCCGCAGTCAAAAAAAATATAATAATGAACAAGTTGTGTTAGCCGACACATTAGGTGAATTACAATATCTATATGGTGCCGCTAATATTAGTTTTATCGGTGGCAGTTTAATTCGTCGTGGTGGCCATAATCCATTAGAGTCGGCAGCTTTTGCAGTGGGTGTACTTACCGGCCCTCATACCTACAACTTTGACCATGTTTACCCTGAACTTATTAAACTCAAAGGCGCCCATGTGGTTGAAAATACTGACGAACTGGTGCTTGCATTGCTTCGCTTGATTAAAAACACTAAAGCGTGTGATATTCTTGGCAGTAAAGCGGCTCAGTGCGTCGCTAAAAACCAAGGCGCTATTGCCAAAACGCTTGCTATTATAACTCCTTATTTAGAGCCAAAACCGTGACCAACTTAGCTATATCTCAAACCCGTGAATGGGTAAGCGCTGTGATTGTAAAATACAATTTTTGTCCATTTGCCCGTAAAGAAGTTGAAAATAACTGTATTCACTACACCATCAGTAACGCCTCAAAAATTGATGATGCTGTTATGGATATGCTTGAACAATGTACCCAGCTTGACCGTGATCCTCAGCGTGAAACAACTTTATTAATACTTGATAATGGCTTTACTGATTTTGAAGATTTTTTAGACCTTGTTGATTTAGCCAATGCGCTATTAGTTGCACAAGGTTTTGAGGGGAAGTACCAAATTGCAAACTTTCATCCTGACTATGTTTTTGCTAATAGTGATGAAGATGACGCTGCAAATTATACTAATCGCTCGCCTTTTCCTACTTTACACTTAATACGTGAGGCAAGTATGAGCGCGGCACTAGATGAATACAACGAGCCGGAGTCAATTCCTGAACACAATATCAACTTAGCTCGCCGTAAGGGAATTCACTTTTGGCAGCAGCTACTTAAAAATTGCAAAAAACCGAGCGCATAAGCTCGGTTTTTGGTTTTTAATAATGCGCAGAGTTATTTTTTCACCCACTCACCATTAACTTCAACGAAATGCCCTGCTTGGGTTTTTTCAATGGTTTTTGCCGCCGCTAGTGCTTCTACTTGAGCAAGTGACAAGTTGTTCTTTTTCGCAAGTTTTAAATATTGTGCTTTGCGCTTTGCGTTAATTTCATCAATAACGGCCTTAGCCTCACTATTGTTAACCACCAATCCTAAATAACCCGAGCTATTTTCACCGACGAGCCCTTGGTTTTTAGCGTCATCTAGGCTCATAGCCCATACTGAAAACGACAGGCACAGTGCACCGAATAACATCACTAAATTTAGTTTGTTGTTAATTTTCATACCTTACTCCTAAAATAATCCACTTTCGTCACTGAACAAGTTATCGAGCTCTTTATCTACCTTGACACGAATTTCGTGATCAACTTTGACATTTAAGTTAATCGTTATTGGCTCTTTAGTTGCCACCTCAACCCGATGAGTACACGCACTGAGTACACTAATGGCAATCAGTGCTGTCAGCGTTTTTAGCGTTAATAACTCTCTCATTATTGGTTTCCTTTTTGTGAGTATTGCTGCTCAACTTTTTGGGTGATTTCATCACTTAAGCGTAGCGCACGTAACAGTGTAAACACGTTTTCTTCATGATTATAATTAAAGTTAACCTGCTGCTTAGCCTGCTTATTATAGCCTTGCAAATTAACACCTAACTTTAACCAACCATCATTTTTTAATGCCACACTACTTTTGAGATTCTGTATATCTAGATCTTTTAATAACCCTAATACAGGTTTAAGCGCTTGTTGCTGTTCAAGCACAGCTTCAAAAGCGGCATTGTTGGTAATTTTTAAACGTCCTTCGCCTTGGCTAAATAACTGACCATCAAGCACAGACACTTGGTTTTTATCAAAATGAACAGGGAGTGTGCCAGCTAGACGACCACTGACACTAATACCTGATTGTTCATTAAAAGTAACCAATTTACTGGCATCAATATTATCAAATTCAACATCTACAATTTGATTGGGCTGACCTACTATATAGCGCTCTATGCCAAAATTACCGTCAAAAACATGCCCTTTAACATCATCTATTTGCACTTCATCATTTAACCGCCAATGCCCTGTTATATTATTAATAACCGCACCCGCTCTAAGCTCATTAATGCTAAAGGTAGTAGGTTCAACATTAAGCTGACCTGAACTATATTGACCACTAAAAATACTATTAAAGTCACTCGCGAGATAGTCGTTATAAAGCGCAGTTAATTTGCTGACTTCCCCTTTAAAAGACGCTTTTTGTAAATTAATATCTCCGTGTATATGCCCATTAAACTCACCCTGAGTGAGTGTTGCTAATGGCGCAAACTGATTAATATAGCTATTTAATGGCAATATACTTTGCACCGGAAATATAACCTCAAACGGATGTGCTTGCGATGAAAAGTGATGATTAACAACTAGCTCCATACCATCAACAAATGCATGGTGCGTTGCTTGTAACGCCCGACTTTGCTCTCCTGAAGAGTTAACTTTTATATTTTTCAACTGAAGTTCTGGGCTATTTATAGTTTTAATACTCGTTTTTGCAGCTAACTTAGCAAATATTTCTCCTGCGCCTAAATGTGCGTTAGCAGTGAGTGTATTGTGTATACCTGTGAGTTTATATTTTTTGTATTGTGCACTTTTAAACTGATGAGATAATGCAATTTCGGCATTACGTTTATCATCTATTTTTGCCGTAATACCTGCTTGATATTGCACAATAGAGGTATTAAAACCATCAACCTCTGCTGCGCTCAGTTGTGCATTAACATGGGCAGTCGGCGTGTCATCAATAACATTGCTAATAGCAAACTCACCATTGATGTGAATGTTCTTAGCATTTATGTTTGTAAGTCTAGGCAGCTTTTTAAGCGCTAAAGCAAAGTCGCCTTGTAAATTCCCTCCTGATAACTGCGTATTAATTTTCAAGTTATCATTCACTGATTTACTTACTTGTAGTGTAATTTGCGACTGTATAGTTTGTATGGGCCTTGTTGTATCTAGACGAGTATCTGTTATTGACAGTTTATAGTGCTTATCTCCCTCACTAGTTATGCTTATCGCTGGTAGGCTAAGTTGATTATTCTCAAGGTTAATATTCGCGGGCAGTGTTAATTGCCAATTCAGTGGCAGTGGTTCAATAGCCAACTTACTGCTGTCTATCAACGCTGTACAACGAGGGGCAAGCGTTAAGTTGTTATTTAACGCTTGGGTATCAAGGGTTACAGCTTTGCTGTTTAAATTAACACTCGCTGCTATTTTACCTTGGCTATGCGTTTGTACTTGGCACTGTTGATAGCTATCAACATATTGCGCACTAATATCACCCTTTAAATCGAGGTTAATACCATCAAAGTTAAATTGCTGCTGAGCATCAAAGGTTATTTTCTGAAACGCAGAGAATGCGTTATTTGCAATCAGCTTGAGGTGTGACTCATTGATCTTAAAGTTACCACTGACTAAGTTTTTTTTTAGGCGCACCCTTGCATCTATGTCGCCCTGTATTACAAATTGGTTTAGAGCAGGCTCTGAAATGCTAAATTTAAGCTCTTTACTCAACTGATTATTCACTAATAAAAGCTGCTTAATGCTAACTAATGGGCGCTTATCTAAGAGCGCTAAGTTAAGGGGCTTTGCTAAACTATTATTACCACTACTTGATGAAGTACTTGTTACCAACTGTACTTGTTCAATTATTATTTGCTGAGTATTTGCGGTTATATTTTTAAGGGTTAACTGTTGTCCTTGGTACTGTACGCACATGTTCTGCACATGAATATTAAGTTTAGTGGTAATAGAGAAATCTAGGCAGCTTAATGTTACCCCTGCTTTTTTAAGTTCAGGGGCGATGGCCCATTGTAATAACGGTAAGCGAAATACATAACCAAGTAATAATATACTCAGTATAAGAGTGCCAATAATTAAACCAATACGCTTAAACATATTATCCTTAAATGCTTTTTAGCCATAATAATCAAAAAAGGCTGCACAAGGCAGCCTTTTTTATTTTACATCTAGATCATGAATCTAGTGTGTATAAATAGATATTTAACCTACATTTTTACGCGCATTTCTAAACATACGCATCCATGGGCTATCCTCGGCCCACTCATCTGGGTGCCAAGAGTTAGCAACCGCACGGAATACACGTTCAGGGTGCGGCATCATTACAGTTGCACGACCATCTGTTGATGTAATACCGGTGATCCCTTCAGGTGAACCATTCGGGTTTGCTGGGTACTGCGTTGTTGGATTACCGTAGTTATCAACAAACTTAACTGCTACAGTGCCGCTTGCAAGTGCAGCCTTAGTTGCCGCATCATTTGCAAATTCTGCATGACCTTCACCATGAGAAACTGCAATTGGCATACGCGAACCAGCCATACCATTAAAGAACACCGATGGGTTTTCTTGAATTTCAACCAGACTAAAGCGTGCTTCAAAACGCTCTGACTTATTAGTTACAAAGCGCGGCCAATGTTCAGTACCCGGAATTAACTCTTTTAATGTTGATAGCATCTGACAACCGTTACATACACCTAAGCTAAAGGTATCTTCACGATGGAAAAAGCTTTGGAACTGATCGCGTGCCATATCGTTAAACAATATTGACTTAGCCCAACCTTCACCGGCGCCTAATACGTCACCGTAAGAGAAGCCACCACACGCCACTAAACCTTTAAACTGTTCAAGCGTTAAACGACCTTCTAAAATATCACTCATGTGAACATCTACCGCAGCAAAACCAGCACGGTTAAACGCAGCAGCCATTTCTAGGTGCGAGTTAACGCCCTGCTCACGTAAAATAGCCATTTGTGGCTTAGCACCTGTCGCAATGTACGGTGCAGCAATATCTTCGTTTAAGTCAAAGTTAAGTTTAACGTTTAAGCCTGGGTCTTTTGCATCAAATTTAGCGTCAAACTCTTGCTTAGCACACTCAGGGTTATCACGACGCGCTTGCATCTGATAGGTTGTTTCGGCCCAAATTGTACGAAGCTCAGTACGAGTATGATTAAGTACTGTTTGCTCACCACGATTAAATACAATGTTATCGTCATTATTAAGCGAGCCAATCACATGGCTAATTGCGGCAACACCATGCTGCTCAAATACAGCTTTTACAGCATCTAAATCACTGTTTGCTACTTGAATTACAGCACCTAACTCTTCGTTATAAAGCGCTTCAATATCAGAGCCTGTCAAAGTCGCTAAATCTACGGTTACACCGGTATGTCCGGTAAACGCCATTTCAGCGATAGTAGTAAACAAACCACCGTCTGAACGATCGTGATACGCAAGTAGCTTGCTATCAGCCACTAGCGCCTGCATAGCATTGTAAAAGCCTTTTAGTAACTCAGGGCTGTCTACATCAGGAGTAACATCACCAAGCTGCTTATATACTTGTGCAAGGCTTGATGCGCCCAGTCGGTTTTTACCCGCACCTAAATCAACTAATATAAGCGATGTCTCGCCTTTATCAGTGCGCAGCTGTGGAGTGACGGTTTTACGTACATCATCAACGCGGCCAAACGCTGTAATAATCAGTGATAGAGGCGATGTTACTGATTGCTCAGTTGTATCATCTTCATTTTTCCATGTCGTTTTCATCGACATCGAGTCTTTACCTACAGGTATAGTTAAACCAAGTGCTGGACATAACTCTTCGCCTACGGCTTTTACCGCTTCATACAGACCTGCGTCTTCGCCAGGGTGACCCGCAGCCGCCATCCAGTTTGCAGATAACTTAATGTTCTCAAGGCTACCAATATTAGCACCAGCAATGTTTGTAAGAGACTCGGCCACAGCCAAACGTGCTGAGGCGCCATAATTAAGTAATGCCGCTGGAGTACGTTCACCTAGTGACATAGCTTCACCGTGGTAGGTATCGTAAGTTGCTGCGGTAACTGCACAGTTAGCCACAGGCACTTGCCATGGGCCTACCATTTGATCGCGCGCTACTAAACCAGTTACAGAGCGATCGCCAATAGTAATTAGGAACGTTTTCTCTGCAATGGTTGGTAAACGTAATAAACGCTGCGCTGCATCCGCAGGATTAATTGCATCCACATCAAGTGCAGTACCTACTACTTGCTTCGATGTAACATCACGGTGCATTTTAGGTGCTTTACCTAATAAAACATCCAGTGGCAAATCAACAGGGCTGTTATCAAAATGACTATCGGCAACTGTTAAATGACGCTCTTCTGTTGCTTCACCAATAACCGCATATTGTGCGCGCTCACGCTTACAAATAGCTTCAAAGCGTGCAAAGTCTTCAACGCCCACAGCGAGCACATAGCGCTCTTGCGATTCATTACACCAAATTTCGTGTGGTGCCATGCCCGGCTCATCATTAGGGATATCGCGTAGTTGGAATTTACCACCACGTCCGCCATCATTAACAAGCTCAGGGAATGCATTTGATAAACCACCAGCGCCCACATCGTGTATAAACGCAATAGGATTTGCATCACCTAGCTGCCAACATTTGTCGATCACTTCTTGACAACGACGTTCCATTTCTGGGTTTTCACGCTGTACTGAGGCAAAATCTAAATCTTCGTTTGATTGACCCGATGCCATACTTGATGCAGCACCGCCGCCTAAACCAATGTTCATTGCAGGGCCGCCAAGCGCAATCAATTTTGCGCCTACTGGAATATCGCCTTTTTGAACATGATCAGCACGAATATTACCTAAACCACCGGCAAGCATAATTGGTTTATGGTAACCACGTACTTCTTCACCATTATGGCTTGTTACTTTTTCTTCGTAAGTACGGAAGTAGCCTAACAAGTTAGGACGACCAAACTCGTTATTAAATGCAGCGCCACCTAATGGGCCTTCAGTCATAATATCTAGGGCATTAACAATACGGCCAGGCTTACCAAAATCGCTTTCCCAAGGCTGTTCAAAACCAGGGATACGTAAGTTAGATACAGTAAAGCCCACTAAACCCGCTTTTGGCTTAGAACCTCGACCGGTTGCGCCCTCATCACGGATTTCACCGCCTGATCCAGTTGCGGCACCAGAAAAAGGAGCAATCGCTGTTGGGTGGTTATGGGTTTCAACTTTCATTAAAATTTCAATGTCTTCTTGATGATACGCATATTCACCTTGCGCATTCGGGAAGAAGCGACCCGCCTTTGAGCCTTTCATTACGGCTGCGTTATCTTTATAAGCAGACAGTACATTTTCAGGATTATGCTCAAAGGTATTTTTAATCATTTTAAACAACGACTTTGGCTGTTCAATACCATCGATAGTCCAATCAGCATTAAATATTTTATGACGACAATGCTCTGAGTTTGCTTGTGCAAACATGAATAATTCGATGTCGTTAGGGTTGCGCCCTAACTTGATGAAATTTTCAACTAAGTAGTCAATTTCATCATCAGCAAGTGCAAACCCTTGCTCTATATTTGCTACGGCTAATGCTTCGCGGCCGCCACCTAAGATATCAACTGATGACATTGGGCGTGGCGCATCGCTGCGAAATAACTGCGCTGCATTTTCTAATTTGCTATGAGTAGCTTCAGTCATGCGATCATGAAGAAGCGCTGTAACCTGTGCAAGCTGTTCGGCGCTTAAATCACCCTCAACATAATATGCAATTCCTCGCTCTACGCGATGAACTTGCTTAAGCCCACAGTTATGAGCAATATCTGTCGCTTTTGAAGCCCATGGCGAAATAGTACCAGGACGAGGCGTTACTAATACCAACTGACCCGCTGGCGCATGCTCAGCAATTGTTGGGCCGTAAGTTAGCAACTTTTCTAGCTTAGTTTGCTCATCAGTGTTTAATGGCGATGTTAAATCGGCAAAGTGAGCGTATTCGGCATATACATTGGTGACAGGAAGTTGCGATTGTTGGCAACGCGCTAAAATTTTATTAACTCTGAACTCTGAAAGTGCTGGTGCACCACGAAGGATCAACATAAGTAATTTCACCCGGGGTTAGGGATTGAACGATATTTTAGGCGCGTATTATAGTCCAAATTACTCTCAGATTTAACTCAAAAATGCGCTTTTCATTAAATTAACTTTTTCTTTTTGTTTACACCTATTTTTTACTGGCTGCGATTAAACGGTAAGTGACGTAATCAGTAAGTTTTGTTATAACAGGAGATACGATGCTAAAGAGGCGAATATGTTGAAGATAAAGCTAATAACAATCATTACGTTAGTCATCCTTTTGTGTGCCTGTAACACACAAGAGCAGTCAACACAGCTCGCCCAAATTAAATCAGAAAATAAAATTCGCGTTGGTACACTCGCCAGTGCAAGTAATTATTATCAAGCTGTTCAAGGAGAACAAGGCTTTGAATTTGAACTCTCTCAAGCATTCGCCGACTACCTTGGGGTAGAGCTTGAAATTGTGCCCTTTTTTAATTTATCCGATATGTTTGCGCGCTTAGATAGTGGCGATCTCGATTTAATTGCCTCTGGGCTTACTTTTAACAAGGCGCGCGCCAAACGTTACCGCTATGGCCCAACTTACAGAACGATAAGTCAAAAATTAGTTTTTAAACAAGGGCGTGAACGCCCTCGTGATTTTGATGATTTAACCGGAAACTTCACCGTTATCGCTAAAAGTAGTCATTCATTAACATTAGAAGAAATAAAACAAAACAACCCAGATTTAACTTGGAATGAAACCGAAGAATTTGATGAAGAAGAATTATTACAAGCCGTTATTGATGGTGAAATAGATTACACCTTAGCGGACTCTCATACATTGGCGTTGTTTAGGCGCTATCACCCTAACTTGAGTATTGGCTTTTCAGTTACCCGTAATGATTCAATTGCATGGATACTAAGAAAGTCGAATGATGACTCATTGTACGCATTGCTAGTTCCTTTTTTTGGTGAAGCAAAACAAAACAATCAACTTTATGTACTTGAAGAGAAGTACTTTGGCCATGTACGTCAGTTTAATTACGTTAATACCTTAGCCTACATAGATGCAATAAAAGAAACACTGCCTAAATATCAACCTTGGTTTGTGCAATATGCGGGTAGCCTTGATTGGCGCTTACTTGCTGCATTGAGTTATCAAGAGTCGATGTGGAACCCACGAGCTAAATCGCCAACGGGGGTGCGCGGTATTATGATGCTAACAAGGCGCACTGCAAAACAAGTCGGTGTTACTAATCGCTTAGAGCCAGAACAAAACATACGTGGCGGTGCTCAATACTTAGCTAAATTAATCAAGCGTATACCAGATAGAATCCCGCAGCCTGATCGAACTTGGCTTGCACTTGCCGCTTATAATGTTGGTTGGGGCCACGTCAATGATGCCCGCATAATTACTGAGCAACAAGGCGCTAGCCCTGATAAATGGGCTGATGTTAAAAAGCGCTTACCATTACTAGTAAAAAAACGTCACTACCGTAATACCCGCTATGGCTATGCTCGCGGTGATGTTGCAGTGACTTACGTTGATAATATTCGTCGCTATTACGATGCGCTTGTTTGGCTGGATGAAAATGATGCAATGGCAACTATACCGCCAGCAAGCGAAACAAAAGAGCAGACTATTAAACCAGATGAGGCAAATCAACGTACTAGTGATGAAGTCGAAAAAGAAAAAATAAATATGCTATGAAATTTCGCGCTGAATTAGCGACATGCCAGAAAAGCAAATAGTTGTTTACTTGCAATCAATTATTCAATAATCTGGCCCAATTGTATTAAAATTTGTGTCACCACCAAGCACATAAGGATAAGGCATGCTTAAACGTAGACGTACACATCAACTTAAACGTTGTATAAAGCACTCAACTGCTACTCGACGTCGAGTGATGTTAAGAAACTTGCATAAAAAGGTTATTTGGCGTCGCCGCATGTTCGCTATGCAACAAATGGCTGAGTTAGATGCTCTAATAGCAGCAGCTGACTAATCGCTGTTACCATTACGAGCGGCTAGCTTTGCAGCCTTTATTTGTGCTCGACGGCGCTTAAAAAAACTCGAAATAACCTCTGCACATTGTGTCTCTAATACCCCACCCGTTATTTCTACCTGATGGTTCAAACGAGGTTCTTGCAACAAGTTCATAATTGAACCAGCAGAACCCGTTTTAGCATCGGCTGCACCAAATACTAAGCGTTTAATTCGGCTGTGCACCAATAAACCTGCACACATAGAGCACGGCTCTAACGTGACATACAAGGTGCAATCAATTAAGCGATAGTTATTAAGCACTTTTCCGGCCTCTCTTACCGCTATCATCTCAGCATGAGCCGACGGATCATTATCAGTAATTGAGCGATTATAACCCGCGCTTATAAGCTGATTATCTTTGACAATAATAGCGCCTACAGGTATCTCATCGAGTTGCTCTGCTTGTTTTGCATACACAAGGGCTTGTTCCATCCAATATTGGTCGTCAAATGGCTCTGTCATGATTATTACTTAACTATTTTTTATGCCGTAATTATACCAACTTAGCGTAATAAAATGCGTTATTGATCACTTTATTGCAAAAATAAAACAAATTTAAGTGGTTTGCCATGGCTCATAAGGCGGGATTTACGCTATAATCTCACGCTTTTTTTATTTAGCTCACAACACGGGTAGCAAATGAAATTTCCTGGACGCCGCAGGCATAAACATTATTTTCCAGTGGAAGCCAAAGATCCACTGACCAATCAACTTAACGCCACAGAGCGATTACACCGCAGCTATATTACGGGGATCGATCAAATAGTTGTTGATATAGAAGCTAAGGTTGACCAAGCTTTTCTCGATGAATTTCAATTGCGCCGAGGGATGTCGCAAGTTATAGATAATGACATCACTAATGCTTTATACGACCGCTTAAAGCTGAACGACATGGTCGATTACGAATTCGCAGGAGGAACCGTTGGCAATACGATGCATAACTATTCCGTTCTTGCTGATGACCGTTCGGTACTATTAGGTGTAATGAGCGAAAATATAAAAATAGGCAGTTATGCTTATCGATTTTTATGTAATAACTCAAGTCGTGTAGATCTAGACTACTTACAACCAGTCGATGGCCCTATTGGCCGTTGCTTTACTTTGATTGATGAAACCGGTGAGCGCACGTTTGCTATTAGTGCTGGCCTGATGAATTACCTAAAGCCGGAGTCAATTGATAAAGAACTAATCGAAGGCTCATCAGCACTCGTGATCAGTGCTTATTTAATGCGTACTCAAGGTGATGAAACCATGACCGAAGCGACCATGCAAGCAATCAAGTACGCTAACGATGCAAGTGTACCGGTGGTATTAACACTGGGGACTAAGTTTCTTATCGAGCAGGATCCGACATGGTGGGCTAACTTTGTAGAAAAGCATGTTGATATACTTGCTATGAACGAAGAAGAAGGCCAAGCAATTACTGGATATGAAGATCCACTTCTTGCTGCTGACAAAGCATTAGACTGGGTTGACTTAGTTATTTGTACAGCCGGTGAAAAAGGCTTATTTATGGCTGGTTTTGTTGATGACAGCTGCAAACGTGAAACAGAGTATCCATTATTACCGGGTGCCATACCAGATTTTAACCGTTATGAATTTTCACGTGCAATGCGTAAAGTTGACTGTGAAAATCCTATAAAGGCATATAGCCATACTGCTCCGTTTATGGGTGGGCCTGACTCGATTAAAAATACCAATGGTGCCGGTGACTGTGCCTTAGCCGCGGTTTTACATGACTTATCAGCGAATGTTTATCATAAGTTGAATGTTGCTAACTCAGCAAAGCATCAGCAACAAGCCATTACCTACTCTTCGCTCGCACAAATTAGCAAATACGCTAACCGTGCAAGCTTTGAAGTACTTGTACAACACTCTCCTCGCTTATCTCGTGGTTTGCCTGAGCGCGAAGATTGTTTAGAACAAGTGTATTGGGATCAATAAGATCCCATTACGCTAAACAAAGCTAAAAAATCGATATATCAAGCTTTTTAGATAGCAGCTCTAATGCTGCTATTCCCGCCACTGAGTTACCAAAAGAGTTTAATCCCGGTGAATAGACTGCAACTGTAAATCTATTCGGTAACACCGCTAATATTGTTCCAGAAACACCCGATTTACCTGGCATGCCAACACGATAACCAAAGTCACCTGCTGCGTCATATAACCCACTGGTAAACAACAACGAATTTAGTTGCTTGTTTTGACGACTAGAAAGTACTCGTTTATTCGAGCTGTAATCTATCCCTTTATTGGCTAAAAAATTGTACGCCTTAGCAAGTTCGATACAATTAAGTTCTATGGCACAAAAATTAAAGTATGACCAAAGCACATCATCTACTTCATTCTCAAAGTTACCAAATGATTTCATTAAATGTGCCATTGCCGCATTTCGATGCCTAAACTCATACTCTGAGTTAGCTACTTGTTTGTCTATTACAATGCTTCGATTGCCTGACAAATCGCGAAATGTTTCAAGCATAGAGTGCATAGGTGCAGATAAACGACTATACAGAGCATCACAGGTAACAATCGCTCCTGCATTAATAAATGGGTTACGTGGAATACCTTTTTCAAACTCAAGCTGTGTCAGAGAGTTAAACGCCGTACCTGAAGGCTCTTTGCCAACTCTATTCCATAATTCGTCGCCATAGCGTTGCAACGCTAATGTCAGAGTCATAACCTTAGAGACAGATTGAATTGTGAAGCGTTGCTCACAATCACCGGCGCAAAAAATTTCTCCGTCCGTAGTATAAATGGCAATGGAGAACTGCTCAGGAGAAACCTCTGCCAATGCCGGTATATAATCGGCAACTTTACCCTGCGATAGTAAAGGCTTAACCTCTTGAGTTATCTCATTTAACACTCGTTGGTAATCACTCGTTGGCAATCGACACCTCAATAATACGAAAACTAAAGTCAAATTTTAACACGTAGGATCCATAACTGCATGAGAATGTTAAGTCTATATGTTATTAGTAATATGATAGGAAGCATATACATGGTGGGATTAGCGGGCAGTCTCTTTTTTTAAGATATTAAGTAATTTATCTTTAAACTTAAAACAATAAAAAACCAGCATTTTGCTGTGACGTGGTTCTGTTATTTGGATCCAGTGCGCTCACTTATAGCGACAATACAGTAAAGTGTCCTACTATTTTGTTGAGCTCCGAGCTGTTTAGGAATACGAATGCCGTGGAGCACTGGATGTGCAAGAGCGACCACTACTGAGTTCCATATATGGTCTTGGCTTGATGTTTTACTTTATCTCAGACAAAAAAAACCCGTTACATTGCTGTAACGGGTTTCCTTTATTTAGATCCTGGTAATGTCATGGTGCCCACAGCGGTAGAAAGTCACATAGCAAATGCTACACTATCATTGTGTCGGGGCGGCCTTGTGCGGGGCTCGCCTTCGCGCTGTTTTGTTTGACTACTGAGTTTGGCATGGGCTCTTGGCTATTTACTAAACCCCAGACAGCAAAAAACCCGTTACATTACTGTAACGGGTTTCTTTAATTGGATCCTGGTAATGTCATGGTGCCCACAGCGGTAGAAAATCACATAGCAAATGCTACACTATCATCGTGTCGGGGCGGTCTTGTGCGGGGCTCGCCTTCGAGCTGTTTTGTTTGACTACTGAGTTTGACATGGGCTCTTGGCTATTTACCAAACCCCAGACAACAAAAAACCCGTTACATTGCTGTAACGAGTTTCTTTAATTGGATCCTGGTAATGTCCTACTTTCACATAGCAAATGCTACACTATCATCGGCGCTGTTTCGTTTCACTACTGAGTTCGGCATGGGGTCAGGTGGGTCCAAAACGCTATTGTCACCAAGAAAATTCTTTTCAATTTTCTTATTCTTAATTTTTAAATTTAAAGTCTTTCGACTAA